>CAZJJT010000025.1:2470-18787 GCA_964546395.1 uncultured Fibrobacterota bacterium | reverse complement strand
GGCACCTGCCCTGCATCAGCGGTCCACTGTATCGTGATTGTCTGCCCCACTGCAAACGTCTCACCGCCGTTGGGTGATTGCACCATCACCACTGAGGGCTGGTCTATTGCCTGGCGGTAGAGCACTGCGTTGGGAATCAGCATCTTGGCCACACCCGCGGACGCGCACTCGTAGCGCACCTCAAGCCCCTGGTTGCCGGTGCCCTCGAAGTAGACCACGCGTATCGCATGTTTGCCCGGCTTGAGCCCGATGGTGCCGGACTGTTCGGTCATGACGTGTCCGCCGTCATTGTTCACCACGCGTGTGTCGCCGATGTACAGCGCGCTGCCGTCATCGGAGGTGGTGTAGATGCGGTAGACTCCCTGGGTGGCAACGGTGATGAATCCTGTGAACTGGAGCGCGTAGTTGTCGGCTCGCTCGGCAGGGGAGAGACCGAAGGTGGCCGTGGTGCCGCGTGTCTTTGCGGTGAGCGTCGAGAAATCAGGAAGTGTCGACCAGCTCCCTTCGTAGTAGTCGTAGATCAGGCCGTTTGAAGTCGCATCGGAGGGGTTGTCCGGATCGCGGTAGGTCTGCGGCGCAATCACTTCAAGCGACACCGTGTATGTGGCAGTGGTCGGTGATGCGTTGGAGCAGGTGACCGTCACGGTTGCGCTGTAGTTTCCGGGCGCAAGCGAGCCGAGTGTCACCGTGCTGGTGAGTGTCTGCGTGTTGCCGCTGCCGCTGCGAGAGACGCTCAACCAGCCGCTCGCGCCGCTATAGGCAACCGCGGTGGTGACCGCGTTCAGTGTGCCGGTGCCCGTGTTGCCCACGCTCACCTCCTTGGCGGCCGGGCTGACACCACCTTGTTCCACCGAAAACTGCAGGCCTTGGGGGGTAAGACCCATGGAGGGGGTGGTGGTGCCGCCCGGTTCACCAATCCAGAAATCACCGGCACAGTCATTCTGGTACGAACTCGCCGCATTGTGGGTTACCGCTACCTGCACGTGGTTGAGGTAGTCGTAGAGCACCTGGTTTGAGCCGCCGTCGCCCCGGTTGGCCCAGCCCGACATCACGCACACCCAGTTGTCGGAGTTGGCTGCCCATCGCGTGCGGTTGTAGCTGCTGCCCATGTCTTCACCCCACGAGTTGAACGTCGAGGCGGTGATCGACAGAGCGCTGGTGGTGGTCCACCAGTTGGCGAAGTTCAGGCCGCCGTGGCCCACGCTGCCGAAATAGACCCCGACAGTGCCCGAGGGGTTGAGCGCCGTCCCGCACCCGTCAAATGGTGCGGTCCGTTCGGCGTTGCTGCCGGTGCCAAGCACGAAGTCCTTCAGCGAGGTGGGCACCTTGATGAAGAAGATGTCGCCGTAGGAGGTACCGTTGAAGTTCCCGTCATCGTCGTTGCACCGGATCATCATCCTGGTTCCGTCACGTGACACGCCCCAGTCCCACTGCCTGACAAGCGCTCCGCCGCTCTTTTTGAACGTTAGAATCTGTGCCGTGTCCTTCGTATCGACATTCACCTTCCACAGCTGGGCCGAACCGCTCTCACTGTAGCCGCCCTTGCTGTAGTACAGCCACCTGCCCGCAGGCCAGTCCAGGTAGCCCCTGGTACCGGGGATAGTCTTGAGGTCGGTGACGGTGCCGCCGTCAATGCCGACAACCGCTACCTGGCCGCTCTGCTTGATGAACGCCACCTGGGTGCCGTCCTGGTTCAGGGTCGGGTAGCGGGCCGAGCCGGTGTAGAGCGTCGTGTGCGCTACCACAGCGTTGTCGCGTATGGTGTGACGGATGATGTTGCCGTAGCCGCCGTACAGGTTGTCGTTGCCGCCGCTCCAGTGCGTGGTTACACTGTAACCGCTCACCGCGAGCACATGTACGGGCAGCAGAAGCAGGTACATCAGCATCTGCGCCGAGGTCTTCACGTTCATGGCAGCACCCTTCTTCCCTCAACAGATACCATCACGCGCGGCGCGCAGGCAGCCCCACCACCGTTGGCGTCTTGCCTGCCCTGCACATCGTACTGCCGCTTCCCGGCAATCCGCCCTGGCGATCCTGCCGATTTCCCGCGGACGTCCGGCAGGGCATCAACCTGGCTGAGTGTGCCGGCAATGGCGCTCTCAGCGAAGGCGCGAACAGCCGCGCGGCCCGTGTCTTCCACGAGTGCGACCGTAAACACGTTAGGCACGTAGTCCATGCAGTACCAGCAGGGGTTCTGATCGTTCTTCCGGCCGAACCCGAACACCGTCATGCCGCCGTCGCCACCCATGTCGTAGTAGTTGTCTTCGAACGCATCGTCGGTGTGGTGCGCCAGCACCAGCACACGCTCCATGGAAGGGTCGCCGAACGCGATCCACTCGGGCGAGAGATGGCCGGTGCGGTCCTGTGAGGCAACCGTGCGGCGGACCCCGGCGGGCTGCGAGTTGTCCGGCGTGTAGTAGTAGTCACGGGAGGGCTCCATCTTTCCGCCCGGTGTACCCTCGTACAGAAACCAGTACGTGTCGCTCCGCTGGGTGAGCGTGAACACCGCATGGGTTGCGTAGAAATCCCACGTTCCGACCCATCCGTTGGCCGAGGAACGCAGGGAGACCTTCGCCGACGAGTTGGTCTCCAGGGTGGTGCTGCCTCCGTTGGTGTAGCCAGGGTGGAACTGCCACCCAAGGTTAGGGATGCCGCGGTACTCGCCCTGTGCGCCGCCGCCGGGCTGATAGCTGATCCAGTCGTTGCCCGCGGCGTCGAGGATGCTCGAGAACCCGCACCCTTCCTTCTGGTAGTAGTAGCGAGCCGTGGGGGTGGTTACCTTGAAACAGGTCTGGCCCTGGTCAACCGTGTCCGTAACCGACACCTGGGCACGCAGCCGCGAGGGTGTGCAGAGCAGCACAGCGAGAACCGCGCAACCGGACACGCGCATGAGACGAACCATCATCGAGCCTCCCTCGGGCGAGTGAGTGCATACACCTCCGCCCTTCCTTCGAGACCCTCACCGTGTCGCCCCAAGCAAAGACAATATACGTGTTCGGGTGCGCCCGCAGGCAAGGAGGTGGGCTGTATGTGGCGAGATAGTGCAGAAAGTGATATATTGGGCACCGAGTCTCCACCCAAACCCTCTGTCATCGATGAACACTTCCTCCCGCCCTTCCCAGCAGCTCAGAGACTGGCTTCGGCGCACGGTTCCGGGCATGACCCCGGGTGCGCGCCTTCCCTCAGACCCCGCGTTGGCATCACAGTGGGGGGTGTCGCTACGTACGGTGAAGAAGGTGCTGAAAGAGCTCGGGGACCAGTGCGTGCTGACGCGGGTGCCGGGGCGCGGGACGTTTGCGCCCCGGCGGGTGTCGCCGCGCATGTCGGAACTGCCGGTGCCGGTCGGTTCGCGCGACTCGGTGGTCAACGGCATTGCTTCGTCAATCTCCTCAGGCGAACTCCGCGTGGGCGAGCCGCTTCCCTCGGTCAAGTATATCTCGGTGCAGTTCAGGGTGTCGCCGCGGACGGTAGTAGGCGCCTACCGTGAGCTTCGTGAGCGGGGGCTGATCCACAAGGTAGGGAAGAGTTTCTGGGTAGGGGGGTTCGTCGAGGCGGCCCGGAAGCGGCCGCGCAAACTGGTGTACCTGTTCCACGATCCGAAGCACCGCTCGACGCACATCTTTCGCAACGACCTGCTGTCGCCTGCGTACCAGCGAATGGAGGGAGAGCTCAGCAACCACGGTCTCGTACTGCGCTGCGAGGAAACCCCGGCGCTGCCGGCGCTCCTCGAGCAGTGGGCGCGTGAGCGTGAAGAGCCCGCGGGTCTGGCGTTTTTCCGGATGGAGAACCGGCTGTTCGACGAGTACTTCCGGCTGCTGGACCATGCGCTCGGCCGCAGGCGCGTACTTTCGGCGCGTATCCTGGTCGACTGGCACCAGGGGTGGCTTGACATGCGCACCCGTTGGTTGCAGGTGGTGTCGCGGGGGAGTGTGCTGACCGCCTACGCGCGGACGCTCTCGCAATACCTTGCGCGCCGTCCCGGCCCGATCGGAATCGTGTTCGTGGACAGGTACCGGTTGTGGAACGAGTACCAGTACCTGTTCCCGATGCTCCGTGTGTGGGTCGAACTCCACCATGCCGCTCCCGAGCAGCCTCGCCGCTTCTTTGTGGTCGGGACGCGGGAAGGCGAAGGGCTCCTTCCGGGCGAGTGGAAAGAGCGCTCGGTGCACGAGCGGGTCGCGAGCCAGCTCGGCAAGTACGAAGAGGTGGATCCCGTGCAGTTCGCCGCCGACGTGAGTTACGTCAGGTCGTTCGAACAGGCCCGCGCCATGCTTCGCAACGCTTCCACCTGGGTGTTCGCCTCGGAGCAGATGGCCGCGACCGCGCTCGGGCAGCTACGGAACGAGGGTGTGCGGGTGCCCGCCGACACGGAGATCGTCGGGCTCGAGAACGACCCTGCCTGGTATCACATGGGCATCACGTACTGCGGACCCGACTGGGAGCGACTGGGCTACATGATGGCGCACGCGATAGTGGGCGATATCACGCTCGAGCGCACCCACAAAGGGTTCCTCAGGAGTGGGGCGAGGGTGCGCGAGCGGTTGACTACCAGGGGATGAGACGGGAGGGCTGAAGCGGGGCCCAAGCACCCACCCCTGAGTGCTGCCCCCTAGTCCTTGTACGCCTCTTTGATCCCGTACATCGTATCTATCTTGTCAAGGAATATGTCGTCGAGTTGCGGGTCGAAGTGCATACCGCGCTCTTCACGAAGCAGCCCAAGGACGCGGTCGCGCGGCCAGGGCTCCTTGTAACTGCGGTGCGATGTCAGTGCGTCAAACACGTCCGCCAGCGCCACCATCCGGCCGTGTATCGAGATGTCCTCGCCCTTCTTGCCCTTCGGATACCCCTTCCCCGACCATTTCTCGTGGTGCTCGAGAGCCACCACCGCGGCCACCTCTATCAGCGTGCTTTCGGCTTCCTTGAGTATCTCGTAGCCGAACGTGGTATGCTTCTTCATGGTCACCCATTCGTCATCGTCGAGTGGCCCGGGTTTCTGGAGGATGTTGTCGGGAATACCGACCTTGCCGATATCATGCATGGGAGAGGCGAGTCTGATGGTTTCCACCTCCTCGGCGTTCCACTTCAGCGCCTTCGCCATCACCTCACAGTACAGCCCCACCCGTATGATGTGGTTCTGCGTCTCGGGGTCCTTGAACTTGGTCGCGTGTGACAGCTTGTAGACGACATCCTGGTGCGCCCGGTGCAGTTGCTCGTAGAGCTGGGTGCTTTCGATGGCGGATGCCGCGTACATGCCGATATGGTTCAGCAGGTCGCTGTCATCTCTGCCGAACGGTGTCCCGTCGCGCTTGTTGATCACCTGGAACACGCCCAGCGCCTTGTTGAACCGGTTGCGCAGCGGCATGGCCAGCATGCTCTTGGTACGGTAGCCGGTTCTCTTATCGACCTCACGGTCAAACCGCTCGTCGTCATACACGTCCTCGATATTGACCGTCTCTTCGTGCTCAAGCACGTATCCGGCCACTCCTGCACCCTCGGGAATGCGGATCTCACGCACGCCGTCAGCCACGATCGTCCACAGTTCCGCCGTCCTGGCATCGTGCAGGAAAATGCCGCACCGGTCGGCATTGAGCAGCGCGCGGGTCGCCTCGGTGACCTTGACAAGCACGGACCTGAGGTCGTGCTCATTGGCCAGTTCCGCGGAGAGCGAGAGAAGGATGCGCAGTTTGTCGTCCATGAAACGAATATATACTGGTGATCCGCGAACTATTTTGCGCGCGCGATACTGCACACACTGCGTCCATTCTCCCCGGAGTACCCGTGACAAAACACGCCCAGACCTGGCAGCCGATGCGTTCGTGCACGCTCGAAGAGTTCGACGAACTGGCGGTGTTTGTAGACACTGCGTTTGGCAAGCAAGACGCCGACTGGTTCCGGACGTACCGACCGCAGATCTTCCGGACGACGCCGGAATCGGTGGCGTGCCATCGCATCGTGCGTGACAAGAACGGAATCGCCGGCTGTATCGGGGTCTACCCCATGGTGTTCAGGGTGGGCAGGGCGAAGCTGCGGGTCGGCGGAGTAGGCTCAGTGTCGACACGGGCCGACCTGCGGGGCGGCGGGCTCATGTCACACATGCTCCGCGACACAATCGGTGCGCTGGAGAGGGGCGGGTTCGATATTTCGTGGCTGGGGGGGGCACGGTTCCGCTACGGCAACTACGGGTGGGACCACGGGGGCAGGGGCATTACGTTCACCGTGTGTGCGGCCAACATCCCCCGGTACCTGGGAGACACTCCGAAGGTGACGCTGCACACGCCGAGGGCGGCCGACATCGAGACGCTCAACAGGGCGTACCGCGGGCTGGGGAGGGGAGCAGTACGCAGCCACGAAATGTGGGAGCTTCTGCTTGGGCACGCAGAGTACCACTGGGAGATGGCGGAGCTGCACGGCAGGCATGCCTACATCGCCTGCTCACGGCACAACCCCGAACACGTTACCGAGCTGGCGGGGGCGCCCGACACGGCCGCCGCGCTGCTGCTGGCGCACAGCCGCAAGCACGAACGCGGGTGGCCGCGGGTGGAGATGCCCGATGTGCCCATAGCGCTCGTGCACAAGCTGTTCCGGATCTCCGAGAGCTTCTCGCTGCACCACAACAACCAGTACCGGATCGTTGACATTGATTCGGCGTGGAAGAAGCTGGTCCCGGAGATCGCACTCCACGGCATGGCCGCCGGGGTCACGCGTGCCTCCTCCCAGCTTGCGACGGTGAGAACCGAACGTGACCGCGAAGCTGTTCTGCACCGGGCGCTCGGGTTCCTCGACACTACCCCGCAGCTTCCCGCCCGCCTTGAACACCTCGAGTGGGTGCGCCCGCTCGGGTGGTGGCTCTCGCACGTGGACGGGGTCTGAGAACTGCGGGAGCCGAACACGGAGTACGCGGAATACACGGATCCCCACGGAACAAGCCAGGGCGCAGGAGTCTGGCTTTGCTCAGTGGTCTCAACTGTGTTCTCCCGTGCCGTCCGTGTCCCGGCTCTGTGACCCCTTCATGTGATAGGCGCTCGGTGCGGTCCCCGTGTACTTGCTGAACTGGCGCGAAAACACGTAGGGATCGGTATAGCCAAGAAGCAGTGCGCTCTGCTTGACCGAGTGGTTTTCGAGCAGAACACACGCCTGCTCCATCCTGCGGCGGATTTGGTACTCTACCGGTGCGACGCCGACTGCCCTGCGGAACTGCTTGCGGAACTGCTCGTAGGGGATTCCGAGATCCGCCGCGGCCCGCTTCATGCTGTAATGCGGCCCCACGTTCGAGGCGAGCAGGCTGCAGGCCGCAGAGCGGAAACGACTCTCGACGCTCTCCCGTTCGACAAACGAGTATGCGTGGTCGAGCAATGTGGCAAGCTGCCCCAGCAATGCACGCGCTGTCCGCGAGTGGTCGAGTACCGCGGCGTAGAGCTCGAGGTACGCGCGCACCACGGTGACATGCAGACCAACGGACGCGGTGATCAGGCCGCTGCGCCAGATTTCCAACGACTCGAGCAGCCGCCCCGTGTCCCCGTCAAGCGACACCGAGCACTCGGTGAACCCCGGCTGTGCACGCAGTACCAGCTCGCGCAGGGTCTGCCCGTTGTACTGGAACAGCGTCCCGGGCCCAATCCGGTGCTTCGACCCGTCGTACGCGTTCACCAGTTCCGCCGAGCCGGCCAGCGCGTAGCTTGCACCGAATACCCGGTAGTCCTCACGTCGCTTGAACTCCGGGTCGGTGTCGAGGCGGGCAGGGTATGCCTGGAGGTCCATGGGGAGCTGCAGTCGCGAGGAGTGACGCTGGAACAGCACCGTCAGACGGCCGGGCTTACGCTCCTGGTACAGGTAACGGGTCACCACATGCGGACGGTCGAGGAAGGCCGGTGGTACCAGCGACAGGATCTGCACCACAGGCTTCATCTGACCAGCGCCAGTTTTAGCATGATAACCCCAATATGACCATTCCACAGACGCCAAAAGCGCACTATATTTGACATATTGCAGAAATGTACTTTGGCAAAAATACCATCTTCCAACGGCAAGGAGTCACCATGGCAGACGATGTGACGCTTCGTGATGTTGCCAAGATGATCGACCACTCCCTCCTGCACCCGACGTTCACCGACGAGGTGATACGAGCAGGGTGCGAACTGGCACGGCAATTCGACGTGGCCACGGCGTGTGTGAAGCCGTACTCGATTCCGCTGGCGCTCGAAGTGCTCATTGGCAGCGATGTGGCCGTGTGCGCGGTGATCGGCTTTCCCCATGGTAACAGCAGCACTGGTATCAAGGTAGTCGAGGCCGAATCGGCGGTGCTGGCCGGCGCGCCCGAGGTCGATATGGTGGTCAACGTCGGCAAGGTGCTGGGCGGCGACTGGGACTACGTGGCGCGTGAAGTGCGGTTGGTGAACGACGTTGTAACGGCCCAGGGCGGCATCCTGAAGGTCATATTCGAGAACGACTACCTCAAGGACGAGCACATCATCCGGCTCTGCGAGGTCTGCTCCGAGGCGAAAGTTGCCTTTGTCAAGACCTCCACCGGCTACGGGTTTGTCAAGAAGGACAATGGCGACTACAACTACCGGGGCGCCACCGAAGCGCACCTGAAGTTGATGCGCAAGCACTGCCCGCCCGAGATCCGGATCAAGGCGGCGGGAGGCGTGAGGACCCTCGACGACCTGCTGAAAGTACGGGCGCTGGGCTGCGCGCGCTGCGGGGCGACTGCGACTGAGGCAATCATCGCCGAGGCGAAGAAGCGGGGAATGAAGTAGGGTGCCTGGGCTTACTGCCAGTGGGCGGCTGCCCGCAGCACGGCGCGGGCACCGCGCTTCCCGCTGCAATCTGCTCGTCCCGGCAGATGCCGGGACTGCGCGGATTTTCGCTTCAATCGCTGCCGCGAATGCGTGTCCCACTCAGTGGTCCGGCGGGATGTGTTTGCCATGATACAGGTCGGTGCAACGCTCTACACATTCAGCAAGCAGGCTGGTTTCGCGCAGCAGTTGCCCGATACGCTTGCAGCACTCGCTGACATGGGCTACACCAAGGTGGAGGCATTCCTGAGTGATATGCAGAGTATGCCGCAGGTGTTTGCCGAGTCACCTGTTCCTGTCTGCGGCGCACACACGGTCCCCGGGGATATCGCGGGCACCGATGCGGTGCAGAAGGTACTGCACCAGTGCCGCTGCAGCGACATCTGCTGCTCCGGGCCGCTCGAGTGGAACAGTCGTACTCCTGATGACTACCGGCGAACCGCCGAACGCCTCAACGAACTGGGGACGGCCTTTGCCGCTGAAGGGGTCAGGCTGCACTACCACAACCATGAGTTTGAGTTCGTGGCGTTCGGCGATGGCACACTGCCGATTGACCTGCTGGCCGCCTACCTCGACCCGCGGGCCGTTACATTTTGTTTCGACACCGGGTGGCCGGCCCTGGTCGGCAACGACCCGGTGCAGTACCTCTCAAAGCTGTCGGCGCAGACAGGCTATGTCCACTTGCGCGACTTTGCCGGCCGCACTTCGGTGCCGCTGGGCGCCGGGGGTCTTGACCTCGGGCCGGTGCTGGAGGGGGTGCGGGCGCTGCCGTGCGCTCGCCACGTGGTGGTGGAGCAGGACCCCGATACCCGCGATCCGGAAGGCGATATGCGGCAAAGCAGGGAGTATCTTTTGAAATTTCTGGGGACACAGCAAGTAGACAGGAGATAGTACACAGAAGGAGTGGCCCCATTCCATCTCCTGTGTCCCGTGTACTGTGTCCCATGTTCCATAACCCACAGGAAACACCATGCGCTACGGCTATTTCGACGACAAGGCGAAGGAATACGTCATCACCCGACCCGATACGCCCCGCTCGTGGACCAACTACTCGGGCTCGCGTCTCTACGGATCCATCATCACCAACAACGCCGGCGGCTACTCGTTCTACCGCACGGGGGCCGTGGGACGGTTCCTGCGGTTGCGGTTCAACGGTGTTCCGATGGACCAGCCGGGGCGCTATTTCTATCTGCGCGACAGAGATACCGCTGACTACTGGAGTTCTTCGTGGCAGCCGGTGGGCAAGCCGCTCGACAAGTACTCGTCCACCTGCCGGTTCGGTACCTCGTACAGCATCATCACCAGTCGCTACAAGGGAATCGAGACCGAATCAACCTACTTTGTCCCGCTCGAACAGACCTTCGAGTATTGGCGACTCACGCTCACCAACACGGGGCGCAAGTCGCGCAGACTCTCAGTGTTCACGTTCTGCGAGTTCGCCAGTGAGTGGAACATCTTCCAGGACCACTTCAACATCCAGTACAGCGCCTACTGCGCCAATGTGCGGATGCAGGATGGGCTGATTCGTGCCGCGAGCCTCAACAACGTTCCCGCTGATCCCGACAACTTCGCCAACGGCGACCAGGGACGCTGGGCGTGGATGGGACTTGTCGGAGCGAGAGTGAAAGGCTACGAACTCGATCGTGACGAGTTCCTTGGCCGGTACCGCAGTTTTCACAACCCTCAGACAGTCGAGCGCGGGACCTGCCGCAAGTCGGAAGCCTACGGCGACAACGCCTGCGGCTGCCTCCAGTGCGACATCTCGCTCAAGCCAGGCGAGAGCAGGGAAGTGCTCGTGTTGCTGGGTGTGGGGAAGGCCGAGGACGAAGGCGTGCAGGCCATGGCGGAGTTCGGTTCGCTCGAACGGGCCGCGGTGGAGTTCGCCCAGCTCAAGCAGTGGTGGCACGCGCGACTGGGCACGCTCGAGGTGAAAACGCCGGATGCTGAGTTTGACAGCATGATCAACGTGTGGAACGCGTACAACGCGCTGATAACGTTCTACTGGTCGCGCTCGGCGAGCCTGGTATACACGGGAGACTCTCGCGACGGGTTCGGGTACCGTGACACGGTACAGGATCTGCTGGGCGCGACGGCGTCTGTGACCGCCGAAGTCCGGGAGCGCCTCGAACTCATGCTCACCGGCCAGGAGTCCAACGGCGGCGCCATGCCCGAGGTCAAGCCCTGGCTCCACAAGCCGGGCACCATGGCGCCGACACGGCCGACACGGTACCGCTCCGACGACTGCCTCTGGCTGTTCAACGCCGTGGGCAACTACGTGGCAGAGACCGGCGACACGGCATTCTACGACAAGCTGCTCCCGTACAGCGACACCGGTGAGGCGACCGTGTTCGGTCACCTCCGGCGGGCGCTCGAATTCAACCTCGAACGCACCGGCGCCCACGGTCTCCCCTGTGGACTCGCGGCCGACTGGAATGACTGCCTGAAGCTGGGATTCAAGGGGGAGAGTGTGTTTGTCACCATGCAGGTCCGGTACGGGCTCCGCCAGTACGCCGAGACCGCCCGTCTACTCGGCAGACCCGGGGAAGAGCGGTGGGCGCGCGAGCAGCTGGCAGAGGTCGACCGCAGAATCCAGCAGCACACCTGGGATGGCGAGTGGTTCGTGCGCGCGTACCGCGAGGACGGGAGTGTGCTGGGCTCGAAGAGCAACGATGAGGGCCGCATATTCCTCAACGCCCAGAGCTGGGCGGTGCTGAGCGGTGCGGCGAACGACGAGCAGGCACGAACCGCGATGGAATCGGTGCACCGTCACCTTGCCACCGACTACGGTATCATGGTGTGTACGCCTGGATTCGAGCATGCCGACTACCACGTGGTGCGGGCAGTGTTGATCAACCCGGGCCAGAAGGAGAACGCCGGCATATTCAGCCATCCACAGGGCTGGGCGGTGATGGCCGAGAGCATGCTGGGCAACGGTAACCGTGCCTACGAATACTACCGTGCCTATATGCCGGCCGCACAGAACCGCAAAGCCGAGATCCGTCAGATCGAACCGTACGTGCACTGCCAGAGCACCGACAGCCCGCACAGCAAGCGCTACGGTCTGTCGCATGTCGGATGGCTCTCGGGCACTGCCTCGTGGTCGTACTACTCGGCCACCCAGTACATACTCGGCATACGTCCCACGGTCCAGGGACTCCTGATCGACCCCTGCATCCCTGCGACGTGGAAGGGGTTCACGGTCAAGCGCCAGTTCCGTGGCGCGTGGCTGCACATCGTCGTCGAGAACCCGAGCGGCGTACAGAAGGGCGTGGCGTCGATGACGCTCAACGGCGCGGTGGTGGACGGCAACCTGCTGCGGGTGGATGCGCTGGCGGCGGAGAATGACGTGCGCGTGGTGTTGGGGTAGACAGGGTCGCAGTCGGGATGCAACAAGGGGGCGGCAGCCATGACGCTGCAGATTGATAGCGCGTTTCCGGGCGGCAACATCGTGGTGGAGCGCGTGGAGGGCGACGAAGTCATCGTGCACCAGGACCTCCGGGACACGCCCCACGACTGGTTCTACTGGTGTCTGCGGGCGCGCGGTGCCGCGGGGAGGACGTTCCGGTTCTCCTTCACCCAGGGCCGCGCCATCGGTGTGCGCGGACCCGCGGTCTCAGGTGACAAGGGCATGACGTGGAGCTGGCTGGGCAGTGACTCCGCACTGGGCAACTCGTTTCTGTATACATTCCCGGAGGGCGTCGATGACGTACGGCTGAGTTTCGCCATGCCCTACCAGGAGGCGCACTGGCAGCGGTTTGTGACGGAGCTGTCCGGTGCGGCCGCAGTCTCGTGCCGCACGCTCTGCACGACTGGAAAGGGGCGGAGGGCTGAGTACCTGCTCATGGGGTGCGGCGACAGCCAGCCGCGTCACCGCGTCGCGGTGACGTGCCGACACCACTGTTGCGAGATGATGGCAGACTACGTGCTCGAGGGACTCGTTGAGTGGGTTCTGGAGGGCGAGAGTGCCGATTCTCAGTGGATGCGCGAGTGCGTGGAGCTGCTGCTGGTGCCGTTCGTGGATAAGGACGGAGTGGAGGACGGCGACCAGGGCAAGGGCCGTCACCCGCGTGACCACGGCAGGGACTACGCAGGGAAGAGCATCCATGCGACAACGGGGGCCATCCGCGCCCTGGTCCCCGAATGGAGCGGTGGACACCTGCGCGTGGGCCTCGACCTTCACTGCCCGCATATTTCGGGACCGCACAACGAAGTCATCTATCTGGTGGGCTCTGCAGACAAACGCGTCGAGGCCGAACAGCGACGGTTCGGTGGCATGCTGGAATCGGCCGCAGTTGGGCCGCTGCCGTTCGTGGCGGGGGATTTCCTGCCATTCGGACAATCGTGGAACACCGGCGTGAACTACACGGAAGGCAAAGGGTTCGGGCGCTGGGTAGCCGATCTCCCGGGCGTCGTGCTGGGAACGGCAATCGAGATTCCGTACGCGAACGCCGGTGGTGCGGAGGTGAACCAGTCATCGGCGCGACTCTTCGGGGCTGACCTCGGCAGGGGGCTGGCTGTCTACCTTCATAGCGTCGAGTGCGCGGAGACGCAGAACAGGAACCGGTCATGAAGAAGGTCCGTTGGGGCGTGCTCAGCACCGCCACGATTGCACGGAACGCCATGATTCCTGCAATCGGCGAGTCATCGAACGGCGAGGTCGTCGCCATCGCCAGTCGCGATGCTGCGCGGGCACGAGCTGCAGCCGACGAACTGGGCATTGCGCGCAGCTACGGCACTTACGAAGAACTGCTGAGCGATCCGGCTGTCGACGCTGTCTACAACCCGCTTCCCGTCAGCATGCACGCCGAGTGGAGTATCAGGGCGGCAGAGGCCGGCAAGCACGTGCTCTGCGAAAAACCGCTGTGCAGAAGCGCGGCGGAAGCGCGGAGGATGACAGAGGCCTTCGCGGGGCGGAAGCTGGTGGTCATGGAAGCGTTCATGTACCGGTTTCACCCGGTTACCGTGAAGGTGAAGGAGTTGGTGGACTCCGGGGGAGTGGGCACAGTGCGGACCATACGTGCTTCGTTCGCGGCAGGCAACAACGACAATGATGATATCCGCATGAAGCCAGAGACCGGTGGCGGAGCCATGCTGGACGTGGGGTGCTACTGCGTGAGCCTGATTCGACTCATTGCGGGTGAGGAGCCCTCTGAAGTCGCGGCGGTATCGCACATCGGGCCGAGTACCGGTGTGGATGAGTCAACGGGTGGAGCGCTGCTGTTCCCTTCAGGTATTGTCGGCTACTTCGGGTGCAGCTTCCGTACGCACTATGACAGCAGCTACGATATTGTGGGGAGTGAGGGACGGGTACTCGTGGACTTCGGCGCCATGTGCCACTGGCCGGGTACGGAGTTCACCGTGAAACACTGGAGAGGTGAGGAGTTCCGCGAGATCGTCTGCCCTGCCGCGAACCACTACACGCTGCTGGCCGAGGAGTTTGGGGAAGCCGTGAGCGCCGGCCGGGCTCCGAAATTCGGTATCGAGGATGCCGTGGCCAACATGGAAGTGATTGACCGGGCGCGTGCGAACTGCCGATGAACATGGGGCTCCGTGGGTGCCACACCAGGAAGCCCCATGAGACGAAGGGGTTGTGCGCGTCAGGACTGGAACGTGTGGCCGCACTCCAGGCTGGGCACGGGAAGCCGGCTATCGCTTGGAACAGGCCGCAGTGAGGGCAGTTCGGCAGATGGACAGGACCAGCAGAGAGATGAAACTCGCCCCGAGGGTCCACGGCAGTGGCTCCTCGCCGTACTTCTGGCAGTCACGCCAGATCCAGGGCTGCAGCCCTCCGGTCAACGGAGCTGTGAGGCCTCGCGGACTGTCGTGTATCCCGCCACGGCGAAGTCTGTGTCGTACGAGAGCGCCCGGTTCATCCCCAGCAGTCGCATGAACTCGAACGACACGCAGTCCACCATCGAGAACCGCTGGTCCGTGAAACGCTTCCACCATAGTACCGCACCCCGCTCCGCCTGGCGATCGGCATAGGCGAAGCGGATGAAGGCGGTGTCGAGAAGCAACGAGACCCGCGAATAGGCGATTCCGTGGCCGCAGTGGTAGGCAAGAAGGGTACCGAACTCGGCTACCACCAGATTGCTCGACACGAGGGGAAGGCGTTCGTCGGTGCAGATCCGCCACACATCGGACGCGCTGCGGTGGTACTGGTCTGACTCGACGAACAGCGCATACAGGAACGACGTGTCGACCCAGACCCGCTCGATCATCGGCGATTGCCGTAGAGGTAGCGGTCAACGTTGGCCGACACATCTGCCGGTCCCGGTTCACGTACCACGAAGCTGCTGTTGGCGAGGGGGTCGCTCGCGCAAGGGCGGTCGAGCCTGTCGAGGTACTCTTCCATGGCTTGCCTGACGAGTCCTGCCATGGCAATCCCTAACTCATTGGCCTTGCGGTTGATACGTTCCCGCAACCCGTCTGGCAGGAGCAGTGTTGTACGGTGCATGACTCCTCCATATATATGCATACATATATACATCTTCATTTGTGGTCCGTCAAGGGCCGCGTTGACTCACCACCGTGCATTTTTGTATAATCCGACCAACTTCGGGAGGTACAGCAATGCAGAGCCGATTCGTGGTCACGGGCAACTACTCCGACAGCCCGGTGGCGATGGATATCGGCCAGTACCTCGGGCTCCCCTACGACATTGCGGACATGGTCTCACTGAAGACGTTCACCAACAGTGAGTTCTGTCCGCGGTTCATCCCCGATGCCTCGAACCGCAAGCCGATTGGCCACGGTCTGAGTGGCCGAAGTGTCATCATCTGTTCCTCGTCACACAGCATGCGTACGCGCAACGACCTTGGAATGCGCAACCTCATCCTGGCACGGGCTGCCAAGGAGAACGACGCCAAGCGGGTGATACTGGTGGAGCCAGACCTGTTTTACAGCGCACAGGACCGCGGTGTACACCGGTTCGGCGATCTGGAAAAGGACCGCACCGACCGGGACCGTGACAAGTTCGACGGGCAGCCGTTTACCTCGCTGCTGTACGCCGAGTTGCTGAAACAGGCGGGGGTGGACACGGTAGTGACCGTGCATATCCACTCGCGCAAGGTGCAGAACCTGTTTTTCGATCTGTTTGGCGGGCAGTTCCACAACCTGATTCCCTCGGATGTCTACGCCAACTACATCCTCAATTCCGATTTTGTCAACGTCGGCAACGAGGGCAGGGATCTGGTTATCTGCGCTCCGGACAAGGGGGCCACGCCCTTCGCGCACGCGATCCGCGACGAACTCGGCCTGTCGAAGTGCCGGGTGCTGGTGATGGACAAGGACCGCACGGGTGAGCGCGAAGTCAGCATGGTGGTGTCACAGGGCTCCGAGATAGGCATCGAGGACCTGAAGGGCAGGGATGTGATCATGGTGGATGACATGGTGCGCACTGGGACCACCATCGTCAATTGCTCACAGCGACTCCGTGACGGCAACCCGAGGCGGGTGTGCTTCTGCGTGACTCACTTCCACCCCTCACCCGAGTCGCGTGAGAACCTCTGTACCCGGGATA
>CAZJJT010000025.1:0-2460 GCA_964546395.1 uncultured Fibrobacterota bacterium | reverse complement strand
CTATCCCGAGTGTGCTCAACCGCGACGAGCAGGGCCGTCTCCGCCACAAACTCGCGGTGCTGAAGCTCGGCAAGTGGGTCAGCCGGTACATCCTGCGGCTCACGGGAGAGGATGACGGGCGGTTCGACGAGGATTTCTATACCATCGACATGTCTTCGAAGAATCCTCGCTGGCAGCCGGTCCCCCTGATCCATCACACGTAGTTCTGGACGAGCAGACAACCGGTAATGCATACTCTTGTGGATGGGGCGGCCACGTGGCGGGCCCCATAAGGTGTTGCTGCGCCGGAAGTACCGGATACCAGCGTGTGTGTCGAACGCATCAACACCCACGTGGCCAGCCGGAGGCTCTTGCGTCTGTTGGGGAGCGGCTGCAGCGGGCAGAAAACACATGGCCGCGACAAGGAGCGTGGGGCGATGAGTGATGAAGAGCACACCGGGTTGGGCGATGACACGTCGGAGTATGTGAAGGCGAATACCAACAGGGACACGCTGATGCTTGGGCCTGATGACCTGCAGCGGCTGGAAGTGCTGCAGCGCGTCGGCCTGCCTTCGGTATGGGGGCTCCTCGAGCACTGCCCCATCGTGGTGCTCCGTGCCGGTGACGTGCTTCTGAAGGCGGGACAGGCGAACCAGACCATGTATTTCATTCTGGAAGGTGAGCTTGGCGTACACCTGGAAGGAGAGGAAAGCGCGGAGGTGGCGTTGCTGAAGGCGGGCCAGACCGTGGGTGAGCTGTCGGTGATCGATGACCGGCCGACTTCCGCGACGGTTACTGCGGGGAAGCACTCGCGGCTTCTGGCAGTGGACGAATCGACGTTCTGGCGTCTGGTGGAGGCGTCACACGAGTTCGCCACCAATCTTCTGCTGCTGCTCGCCGAGCGCATGCGCTCGACCAACTCGGCAGTCTGTGAGAACATCCGCGAACGACGCAAGTACGAGCACGAGTCACGTATCGACGGGTTGACCGGACTGCACAACCGCCGCTGGCTCGACGAGACTGTCTCGCGTCTCGTCGAACGTCACAGCCGGGACGGCAGAGCGCTGTGCGCCGCGATGATCGATATCGACAACTTCAAGCACTACAACGACACCTACGGCCACGCCGCGGGCGACCGGGCGCTGGTGACACTCTCGCGCGTGGTGGCCCGCAACCTGCGTCCGACCGACCTCGCGGCCCGCTACGGGGGCGAGGAGTTCACGATACTGTTTCCCGGGACCGATCTTGCCGGGGCCATGATTGCGGCCGAACGGCTGCGCGTCTCGCTTGCCCACGCCCCCGTGCGCATCGCCGAGGGCGGAGAGCTTCCGCCAATCACCATCTCGGCCGGTGTCTGCCAGCTCCAGAAAGATCAGACCCCGGAGCAACTGCTCATGGACGCCGACAAGGCACTGCTGGGAGCGAAGGGCAAGGGCAAAAACAGGATAGAGAACACCTAGGCCTGTGCCGCAGGGACTCTGAGATCCCCCTCGCGACGCGTAGTTCCTTCCCGGTCAAACAACGCCAGCATCAGCAGACAGATGCGGCGGTTGCCCGACACAAGGTCGCGGAATTCCGCCACGGTCAACCCCTTGCCGCGTTGCCGGATCTCGGTGAGCAGCGCCTCGCGACATCTGTCGACCACCGTCGCGTGAAGCCAGGTGTCCTCGACATGGTATGCCTGCCCGGCGGCAACCAGGTACCGCAACACCCGGTGAAGCTCTTTCTCGTCGATACCCTTGCGTGTTGCGGCAGTGGTAAGCTCGGCGTACAGCGGCGCCTTCATGTCGTGGGCTGCCAACCAGCCGTCAACGAACGCCACCCGCGCTTCCAGTTCCGCGGTGACAACCACATCGTGGTCTCGCATCGCATACGTGTCATCGACAGCCTTGAGCGTTCCAGCAACCACCAACTCCTTCAGGATTGCCTCGAGCACCAACTCGGCATCGGTGTCCGGCGGCGCGCCTACCGGTCCGGCTATTTCACGCACGCGCAGACCGCGCTTCTCGAGCGGGTTGCGCCGATGATGCGCCGCGATCGCCTTCTGTGCCTGCAGACGCCAGCGCTCGGAGACTTCGCGCCGGTGCAGCACCATCCGGCCGTCGATATTGTACACCACGATATCCTGGAAGGTTCCCTCCGACACCGCTTCCCGCACCTGCTGCTCCGACATGTTGAGAATGTCGCCGAGGAGACGCGTGCCGACAGGTGCAATGCGCTTGCGGACTTCGGCGGCCACCAGCTCCGGGCGCTTGCCCCCCGCCAGCGCTCCCATCGCCCTCACCACTCCCTGCCGCCGCCGTCGGTGGTGCAGCGGGAACGCGTCGAGCACCTCCCCGCCGCCGAGAGTGACGTCGGAGGAGGTGCTGCGAAGCACGAAGCGGTCACCGGCCTGCAGGACGCAGGGGGAGGGGAGATGGACCTGGGCAAGGGCTTGCTGCCCCCCTGCGATACGGTCGTGGTCCATCAGGTGGATCTTCG
>CAZJJT010000024.1:0-18846 GCA_964546395.1 uncultured Fibrobacterota bacterium | reverse complement strand
CTCGGCTGATATCAAGAGTTCGCAGCAGAAGATGGCAGCGCTTGACGGCGACGCCAAGGCAGCGGCGGCAATTGGTGCCCAGTACGGCGCCGAGGTGATCCTTGCGGGAAGTGCGGTGAGCCGTGAGGCCAAGGGGATGTCTCAGAACCTCGGCGGCATGGTGTCGGTGCAGGGAGACGTCACGCTGAAGGCGATCAACTGCACGAGCGGACGAATCATCGCAACGGCAAGCGGCCATGGCGCCGCGGTGCACATCTCGCCGAACACTGCGGGCAACGGCGCGCTGGAGAAGGCGGGGACGAAGTCGGTGAAGGAGCTGTTGGACGCGATAATCAAGGAGTGGCAGAACCAGCTCAACAACGGTATCGGCGTGCGGGTCGCGGTGCAGAATGTCGGGACGTTCCGGCAGAAGAATGAAGTGATGCACACACTGGGCAGCGCGGCCGGGGTGAGCGCGGCGCGCGAACGCGGCTGGAACGCGGAGAGCAAACTGCTCGAAGTCGATGTGCAGTACAAGGGCAATGTCGACGGGTTCTGCACGAAGGTGGACGGGCTGAAGATGCGCAGCGGCGGCGGCAGTCTGTCGGTGACAGGCGTGAACGGGATGGCCGTGACGTTGAAGGCCGAGGCCCTGTAGCGTTTGACACGAGTCCAGTGTGTTTCTGCGTCTCCGCGGCAGAATGCGCTCTTCCGGTCTACGCATGGTAGCACGAACACATACAAGCCAGGTGATGGTCCGGGGCGTGCCGATTGGCGGCGGGGCGCGTGTGGTCATTCAGTCGATGACCAACACGGCCACCGATGATGTCGACGCGACACTGGGGCAGATTGACGCGCTGGCAAAGGCGGGGTGCCGGATCGTGCGGGTGGCGATCGCACACCGCAAGGCCGCCGCGGCGTTTGCGCAGATTCGAAGGCAGACCGAGGTGCCGCTGGTCGCCGATATTCATTACAACCACGAGCTGGCCATTGCCGCGATTGAGGCCGGCGCCGACAAGGTGCGGATCAACCCGGGCAACATCGGCGCAGCCGAACGGGTGCGGGCCGTGTGTGACGCGGCCAGGGCGGCACGCATTCCCATCCGCGTCGGTGTCAACTCGGGGTCACTGGAAGAGAGTGTGCTGAAGAAGCATGGCCACCCCACGTCGGCGGCGTTGGCGGAGAGTGCGTTGCTGAACATCGCGCTGCTCGAATCGTTCGGGTTCGAGGATATCGTGGTGTCGATCAAGGCCAGCGACGTGATGGCCACGGTTGAGGCGTGCACGCTGCTGGCAAAGCAGTGCAGCCGCCCACAGCATATCGGAATCACTGAAAGCGGTACCGTGCGCACGGGTGCGATCCGTTCGAGCGTGGGTATCGGGGCACTGCTGGCGCAGGGCATCGGCGATACCATCCGCGTGTCGCTTGCGGGCGACCCCCTGCAGGAGATACACGTCGCGCGCGAAATCCTCAAGTCGCTCAAACTCGCATCAGGTCCCACGGTGATTGCGTGCCCCACGTGCGGGCGGACACAGATCGATGTGGCAGGTCTGGCGGCGAAAGTCGAAGAGATGACGGCGGGTGTCGAAGCGACCATGACAATCGCGGTGATGGGCTGTATCGTGAACGGGCCCGGTGAAGCGCGCGAGGCGGACGTGGGAATCGCGGGCGGGACGGGCGAGGGCCGCGTATTTGTCAAGGGTATCGAGGTGGAGAAAGTCCCCGAAGACAAACTGCTCGAGCGACTGATGGTTCATGTGAACCGGCTGGCGGGAGAGCAGTAATCGGGGCTTGTGTGCTTGGGAGGTGGCGCCGGCCGAAGCCGGCGCCGTTGCCGTTCTGTTCCTACCTGACAATTTCTGTGCGTACGCTCAACCGCCCCTGAGAGTCCCGTACGACACAGCACTTCCCGTCTGCGGTGCAGCCATTTCCGGGCAGAATTCTCCCGTCAAGCGAATACACCTTCGCCGGTACAGCCGCTGAGTGTGCGGGTGCAACACGTCCCGTTGTCCGCTCAACCACGGGCGTGGGGCCCTCGTGCACAGAGCCGCTCACCAGTGTGTTGAGACTGTTGGCGGGAAGCGTGATGCTCGAGGAAGGGACTGCGCCCGCGTTGGCACAGTTGTCGCTTGAGGTGGTGCGGTAGTGCGTGAACTCCGATGGCACGCCGGCGCCTGTGAGTGAGAGTGAATACGAACTCGATCCGGAGTTCATCGCGACTACGACGACGTTGTCGAGTTGCGTGTGCCTGAACGCGACCACGTGGACGTTGGCGTTGCCGGTGGCTCCGGCGGCGACACGAACCGCACCGGGGCGAAGGTAGCGGCTGAAATGCTTCTGCACGTAGCCGCGTTTCGTGAGTCCGTCGCTGGAGTTGATCAGGTCGTCCGCACCGTACCAGTATACCCATCCCGCAAGGTTGCCATACTGGATCGCCGAGAACATTGCCGCGGCAAGCTCCTGGGCGCCTCCCGCGCCCCAGCTGTCGTTGTAGCCTGATGTTTCGGTCATCCAGATCGGTTTCCCGCTGCCGTAGCGCGCCAGGCTGTCGCGTACCAGCGCCCAGAGCGTTGCCATCTCGGAGCCCGGTATCGGGTTCACGCCGTCGGAGTACCCGTGGTACGCCCAGATATCCATGTACTGGTTGGAAGATGCGTTGCGGCCGATCTGGGATTCGTAGACATACTGGAACTGGCTGCGCCCGTCGTACATGTTGGCGGAGAGCATGTGTTCGGCCCCGAAGAACTTGACGCTCGGGTAGGCGGCCCTGACAATCGGTCCGACCGCGGCAAGTACCGCGGCGTAGTAGCCATAGCTGTAGAAACCGGAGTTGTAGAACTGACAGAACAGCGGTTCGTTCTGGAAACTGAGCGCGTAGAGGTCGATACCGAGCTGCGCGTACCTGTCGATGCCGTCAACCAGCCAGTTAGCGAACGCGGTGTGCTGTGATGTGCCCAGGCAGCCCCCGTTCTTGAGCCCTTCCGCGTGCGGCGACGAAGTCGGGTCGCCCCAACAACCGTTGGTGCACTCGACTTTCATCGACGAGGGAGGTGACCAGACACTGTAGATGAATTTCAGCGGACAGCCGGATGCCACGGCCTTGTTATGGAGGGCCTGCACCGCGGGCTGCTGCTTGGCCCAGTTGGCGTCCTGGTTGCTTTCTTCGGAATAGTATTCGTTGCGCCACAGCGTGGTGCCGAGGGTATCGATGACTGTCGCAAGCCACGAGTCGCTGTAGAACGCACTCGAACTTCCCGATCCCCACCAGACGATACGCGGTCCGAAAAACCCGAACCCGTCGATCGCCTGATACGTCGTCCCCATATCAACGGTAACTGCCTGCACCGTGACCACCCCCCACGCCACCAACGCCCATGCCGCAGCCCTCGATACCTCGCGTACCATGTCTCCCTCCCCTGGGATGCAACCCGGTTGTCCCCCCCGATACCTGAGTGCATGGATGGCTCCCCAGGCATCCACGCGCCCCCCATAGGATACCCACGCACTCCCCGGGTTGCACAAGGGCGTAGGAACCAGATTTCATGGAAACGGTATTGCCGTTTCCTCCTATACGTGGTATCTTCCGTGGTGATGGCGGAAGGTGCGGACAGGCACACAGCACAGGGACGGGCCCTCGCGTTCCTCGAGAAGCGGGTGGCCGAAGCCCGTACCCGTGCAGAACTGCAGCTTCCGCCGGTGAAGAAGCTCGCGGCCGGTGCAAGGGTGTCGCCCAAGACCATGTGGAAGGGGCTTCAGACACTGCGTGCCCGGGGCGTGGTGGCGATAGTTCCCGGCGGTGGAGCTTTCGTAGCTCCCGGCACGGGCGAGCCCTTGGACACACGCCTGTTCGAGCCGGCAAACGTGGCGCCTCCGCCACGGGTATCACGGGCCGAGGAGGTACGTCGAGCGCTCAGCGAGGACCTTCTGGCCGGCCGATTTGTGCCTGGCAGTGTGCTGCCAGGGTACAAGGAGCTGCAGGAGCGCTACAGCGCGTGCTACCTGACCCTGCGAACTGCGCTGGCACGACTGGTGTCGGAACGTCGCCTGGAGCGGCACGGCAAGGGGTTTCGTGTTCACCAGTCGCCGGCATACCGTGGCCGCCCGCTCATCGCTCACATCTACTCGCGTTACCTGGGGCAGGCCCGCGGGCTGGTGCGCGCGACGCCCTTCGCGCCGCAGTTCTGGGATGAAGTGGAGAAGGAGCGGGTCAGGCTGAACATCGATGTGGAGTTGGTACATCACGACGCGGCACTTGGCCTGCGGTTGTCGCCTGACAGCGGGCCTCGACTGTCTGAGCGGTACCGCGAACGCTCGGTGCTGGGGTGCATGGTATCGACGCTTGGCCTCAACCCGCCGGAACTGGAGGCGGTGCTGCAGGAGGCGATTGCGCAGCGCTGGCGAACCTCCATACTTTGTGAAGGGTCGGAGCCGGCAGTCTCCTCCGGCCTGCTTCACCACCCGCTACTGCGGTTCTTCGCATTTGCCGGCGGCAGTGTCGCCGGCGACATCGTGGCCGATTTCCTGCTGCGGTTGGGTCACCGCAACGTGGGGGTGATAAACCCGCACCGTGAAGCGCGGTTCACCACGAGGCGCATAGCCGGAATCCGCGAAGCGTTTGCGCGCGCAGGCGGGTGCCGGGTGGTTGCTGTCGATGCGGACGCGGACGAGTGGCACGATGAGGCCATGCGGGACGCGGTGTTCCGCACGTTCCGGAGGCAGGCGGAGCACTACCTGCGGCTTACCACGCCGGCGTACGAGGATGACGGGGGGGTGTTCAGCCGCGTCATCGACCTCCACATGGGGGGGCAGTTCCTCAAACGCCATCTCGTGCAGCACTTCGAACGCCTCCTGAAAGACTCGTCAATAACTGCCTGGGTCTGTGTGACCGACGTGGTGGGGCTGATTGCCCTGACCTACCTTCGCGGGATGGGGATCCGGGTGCCCGAACAGCTCTCGGTGATCGCCTTCGACAACACGGTCGATTCGTTTGGACAAGGGCTGACCAGCTATGATTTCAACGTGCCCGCAATCGTGCACCGGATGATCGAGCACGTCATAGAGCCGCGTCGCACGCGCGACCGTCCCGAACCCGTGCTTGAGATCCCGGGGGTGGTGATGTCGCGGATGTCAACGGGGCCGGCGCGCAGCTGACGCTACGCGAGGAGGCAGCGGAGCGGGTCGTGGTCGAGTTCGGGGGTCTGCGTGAACTTGACCCCCCACGTGTAGAGCACTTCATCGGCGCATGCCCACACCACCTTGCCCTGCACCGACGTGGCCCCGAACGGGGTATGCAGTTCGAAGTCGCTGACCTGCCCGGGAGCAAACGAGAGTGTACCGATAGCCGAAGCCGACCCGAACCTGGCGCCCTGGCTGGAGAGGTCGAGCAGGATTGCCCGCCGCGGCTCTTCGTTGAGCCGGAACGACGCCGTGCACAGCACCGACATCTCACGCCGCTCGCTGGAGCGCCGCTCGGGCTCATCTGCTTGTACCGACCTGCCTGTCGCACCCATTGCGTACACCTGTTGGTCTTCTCCCGCATCCCCTTGCTGTCAAATCTAGCACAGAAGGAGCGGGGGCGCCAGAACTTGTGTCAGGCTCAGGCCGCGGGGCGCCTTCCCTGCAGCGGCGCAGGGGCGAAGCGGTGGTCGGTCAGGGCGGCTTCGCGGCGGGGATCCTGCACGGTGGCGGCGAACAGAGCGACCGCGGCCACCAGGATGACGCCGGCCACGACAAACACCGTGTTGTAGCCGACGCGGTCGGCGATCCATCCGCCCAGCAGGGGCATGAAGATGAACGGCAGGGAGAAGAGCGAGCGCAGCGACTGGTACGACGGTCGCCGGTTCTCGGGAGCGAACTCCAGGGCGAAGTTGACCGCCACGAGCACGACTCCTCCCTGGAGCACGCCGACCAGGAACACGGCGGCAAGGAAGGCGTGAGCACTTGTCGCGGTGATCACCACGGCATAGCTCAGCAACTTGATGGCGTACGCGATGACGGCGACACGTTTGTAGCCGATACGGTCGGCGAGCGCCCCGAACAGCGGCATGAACGGCGCGTAGCCGAGAATCGTGACAATGGCCACGCGGCTCGAGAATGCCGCTGCCTCTGCATCGGCAAGCCCGAGCACGTTGATAGCTTTCAGCGTGTACAGCGAGGGGGAAGCGAACGCCGTGAGACCGAGAACCGCCGAGGCAAGGAGCAGGCGGCGATAGGCCCGGTCGTGGCGGAAGATGGCGAGCGTGCTGCGGATCTGCACGTTCCACGGCCGTTTGGGCGGCAGTTCGTCAGGTTCGTACGGGACCTCACGCAGCACCACGAACGAGAAGAACGAGAGAAGGAGCAGCGCTGTGCCGACACCGAACATCAGGGCGTAGTTCCCCGGGAACGCTACGCGCCTGGTGATGAGCGGGAAGAACGAGAGCAGGCCGATACCGAGAAGTGTCCCGACACAGTCCCGTCCCCCAAACAGAATGCCCCTTCGGTGGACCGGTATCAGCCTTCCGATGTAGTCGTACCACTGCGGCATGAGCACCCCGTTGGCGAATCCCCACCACGAGAGCGATACGAGCAACAGGGCCACGAACCACCGGTAGTCCATGCGTGTGGAGAACAGGGTTACGATGACTATCAGCGGAAACGAGATGCGCGCGAGGGCGGCGAGCCACAGGAACAGTCTCTTGCGGTGGGTTCGCGACTCGAACAGGCCGGAGGACACGAAACTGGTGATGGCTGACAGGCCCCAGAAACACACCACGACCGCGGTTGCCAGCCGGTTCTCCCATCGGGCCAGTGCGGGATTGCGCAACGCGATCTCGTGGACCAGCGCGGGCATCAGGCTCGAGGCGCCGAGGGCGGTGAACCCGGCGAGTGCTGTCACCCCGTCGAAGAAGAAGCACCCGAAGTTGGTCGGGACATGCTGCTTGATGAGATCCTGATGGTTCTGCACGGGCCCCCAGCCCAGTCCTTCCCCGAGACGGCGAAGAAACTACTACGTGCAGAGCGTATGCGCCCGCGGCACGGTAGTATTATCAGCCGAGCGCAGGGGGCGCTTCCATGATCCCGCTACGGGACGACAATCCGACGTTCAACCGCTCGACCGCGACCTACGTGATAATCGCGCTGAACGTCGCGGCATGGGTGCTTGTGCAGGGGCTGGGGTTTGCGCCGGCGCTGGCGCGCTCGGTGTGCCGCTTCGGCCTGGTGCCGGGGGAGTTGCTGGGGACGGTGGCGCCGGGAACGCCGGTACCCATGGGCCAGGGCTTGGCATGCGTGATTGAGCAGCAGGCCAACTGGTACACGGTGCTGACGTCGATGTTCATGCACGGCGGGTGGTTTCACCTGATAGGCAACATGTGGTTCCTGGCGATCTTCGGCGACAATGTCGAGGACGTCATGGGGCCGGTGAAATTCGTGGTGTTCTACGTTCTGTGTGGTTTGGCCGCTGCCGGGGCGCAGATGCTGTCTAACCCGTCAAGTGCGGTCCCCATGGTGGGGGCTTCGGGGGCGATAGGCGGCGTGATGGGGGCGTATGCGATCTTGTTTCCGCGCGCGCCCGTGCACGTGCTCGTGTTCTTCGGGTTCTTCTTCACGCGCGTGGTGGTCCCGGCGTTTCTCATGCTTGGGTACTGGTTCGTGATTCAACTGGTGAGCGGCCTGGTGCCCGGTGAAGCGGGGGTGGCGTTCTGGGCTCATATCGGGGGGTTCGTCGCGGGGATTGCGATGGTGAAGGTGCTTTGCCGCGGGAAGCGTGTCGAGGATTGTCGCGTGCGGCGCGGCCGCACCCCGCACTGGGTGCGGCGGTACCAGGCGCGCGAGTGGATGTGAAAGGGGAGAAGCATGAGCTGGAAATGGGAAGAGATGACGTCAGGCGAGTTTGCCGAAGCGGTCGAGGGCACGGGGGGCGTGGGGATGGTTGCGTGCGGGGTGATAGAGAAACACGGCAGTCACCTTCCGCTCGGGACCGACTCGATGTGCGGCATGGCGCTGGCCGAGGCTGCCGCGGCACTGGAGCCGGTGGTGATATTCCCCTTCTACTACTTCGGCATGATCCACACCGCCCGACCGCAACCGGGTACCATCGCTTACTCTACGCGCCTGTTGCTTGACATGCTGGACGAGACCTGCGGTGAGATGGCGCGCAACGGCCTGAAGAAGATCGTGCTGCTCGATTCGCACGGCGGCAATGTGCACCTGCTGGGGCTGTTCATGCGGATGCAGATGGAGGCGCCGCGCGACTACGTGGTGTACCTGCTATCGCTGGGGGCCTCGGGGTGCGGTGACCCGTCACTGACTGCCGATCTGATGACCACCCCGTACGACATGCACGGGGGCGAGATCGAAACCAGCGATGTTCTCGCACACCACCCGGAGCTGGTGAAGATGGACCGTGTCGGCGAGAGTTCGGGCAGCGACCTTCAGCGCCTGGCGCACCTGGGCCCGGTTGGCACGAGTGTGGACTGGTACGCGCGGTTCCCCGAGCACTACGCGGGTGACGCCGTCCCGGCATCGGCGGAGAAGGGGACAGTCTATCTCAACCGCCGGGCTGAAAGAGTGGCGAAGCACCTGAAGGCGATCAAGGCCGATACGAAGACTCCGGAGCTGCTGAGAGAATTCTACGCTCGCTCTCAGCACTGAGTGAAGGGGCCGCGATGCTTCCCCATGCAGACCCCCGAGCGACACCTCCCCCGCTGCCTCTACCGCACCGGCATCGCCCGCGCCACCGCTCTTCCGATGGCCCGCACGATCGGTGGCGCGTAGAGCCTCTTTGCCGCCCGTACCACGTCCTCCTCCATGGCCGCTTCGCGCTTCGCGCGCATCCGCCTGCCGTTGAACATCCGATACAGCATCGGTTTGTCCACCGTGCTGAAGCCGACGCACTCGTACACGACCGTGCCGTTGCTGTCGCGGATCTGCAGTTGCACGCGGGCAAACCCAGTCGCCTCAACCGGCCGCTCGTAGCCGGGGCCCGCGTTGTTGCGCCACCCCTCGGGCTGGTACACGCGGTAGCCGAGCGAGCACGAGAGCGCCACGACCACCAGGTGCGCGTCGAGTGAGTCGGCCAGGTGCGCAGCGGCGGCAGAGGCGCTGTCCTCGAGACCCTCAGGCCCGTCAAATGTCGATACGCGCCGGAACCCTTTCGTGACGCTGTCACTGAGAGGTGGCAGAGGGTTGAGTCGCCGGGCGACTTCGAACCGCAGGAACGTGTTCACCGCGGCAAGCAGAAACGAATCGGTAAACTGTGTGTCGGGCTCGGCCTGGGTGTTGTCGCGGTAGCGACTGGTGATCGAGCAGAGCGGCACGATGGCGGTAGGACGATCGAACCCGCGGAGGGCGCCCGGCGCCGACTGGTCAAGGCACGGTTGGACGGCGCGCAACGCCCCGCAGGCGAGCACGGTCAGCAGAAACACGCGCGGTAGCGTTTCAGGCAGTCCGGATAATCGCAACACCGTACGGCTCGAGCTCCAGCGTTCCATCACACTTGACATTGGTCAGGAGCTCCTTGCCTCTCGGCAGCTCTCGCACGGTGCGCGTTTGGGGGTAATGGTTGAGCACGAAGTGAAGACGAACGGTGTCGGAGCGGCGGCACACCACTTCGACACACTCGTCAGCCACGGCGAGGGGTTTGATCGGCACATGCGTGAGCAGCAGATCGAGCACCAGGTGCGCGTTCTGGCTGGTGACGAAGGTCGCCAGGTACAACACGTTGCCCTTGCCGGCCCGGTTGAGCGCCACGGCCGGTTGCATCGCCGCGGCATGCGGCCCGCCGTCCTCGGCGGCGCTCCACGCACCCAGCGGTTGCGCGGTGGTGAGTTTCAGGTCCTCGTAAGCCCCGCCGGCAGGGATATCGAACTCTCCGGCATGGATATGCAGCAGGGGCGTGTCGAGTCTGCCGAACTCCTCGACGGTGACACCGCACAGCTCAGCCAGCAGCCCCGGAGGGGTCTGGGCGCTCACCCGGTTGTTCCGGTCGCGTGTTGCCGTGCGTGCCGTGACAATGAGCACGCCGCCGCGTTCGACAAACGCGCGCAGTCTCCCCGCCAACTCCGCATCCATGAGCGGCAGCGACGGTACCACGAGCAGCAAGAGCCCGTCAAACGAGTCGGACGCGTCCACGTAGCCCGCGGGAAGGTGACGGCGGAGCAGTTCGGCCAGAATCGCCGCGGCGCAGTCGTGGGGTGAAGGCAGGCCAAGCGACATGGTCGCGTGCGCTTCACGCTGCTCCTGCTGGATCAGTACGCCCGCCCGGATATCCACCGCGGTGCCGAGCACGACTGGACCGATACGCTCCAGTTCGGCCCCTTCGCGCGAGAACTCCTCATAGCGGCGACGGGGTATGCTGTCGTGGTCGAGAACGCCGTTCCAGTAGATCTCGGCACCGTAGCGGCAGGTACGCCACCTGAAATGCAGCACGCCGTCCGCACCATGCGCCACCGACTGGTATGCCCAGAGCCTCATCTGGCCCGGCCGTGGAGTCTCGTGCAAATAGGGGCGCTGCCCGCCCGCGCCGGCCTGCTGCTCGGGAACAAGGAAGCACCCCGACGAGGCACGGCACTGCTCGAGCGCCAGCGCCGGACCATAGCAGTCCTCGGGTTGTTTCACCGAGAACCCCGGATAGACATCCACCCCGAGGAAATCGAGGTCGCGACTGAATTCCCAGTAATCAACGTGACCCATCAACCCGTTGTGCGTAATCCACCATGCAGGCTTCGCGGCACGCAGCAGTTCCACCTGCTCGCGTTGGAACTCGCAGAGCGCATCGCTGATGAACCGGTAGTAGTCGAGTTGGTGACCGGGGTTGGTGTAGGTGGGGCGTTCGGGCGTGCGTGGGAACGGCACGTGGTCGAATGTGCGATAGGTCTGCGACCAGAACTGCGCGCCCCACGCCGCGTTAAGCGTCTCGATCGTGCGGTACTGCCTGCGCAGCCACTCGCGGAACTTCCGCAGGCAGGCCTCACAGTAGCACTCGCTCATATGGCAGAAGAGTTCGTTGTCGGTCTGCCAGCCGATCACGTGTTCATTGTCGGCGAAGTGCTCCGCCATCACACCGGTGATTCGCCGCGATTCGGCGCGGAACCCGGGGTTGTTAGTGCAGCAGTGCTGGCGGCTGCCGTGGCTCATGCGGTTGCCGCTGCCGTCCACCCGCATCCACTCTTCATGTCCGGCGGTCAGCCACCGCGGGGGTGTTGCGGTCGGCGTGCAGAGAATGGTGTTGATCCCGTGACGGCCGAGGAGTGCGATGGCCTCGTCGAACAGCGAGAAATCGAACAGGCTGGGTTGGGGTTCCATGCGGTCCCAGGCGAACTCCGCCATGCGAACCACGTTGACCCCCGCCTGCGCCATCCGCTGCGCGTCGATGCGCCGGTCTTCCTCAGACCAGTGCTCAGGGTAGTAGGGAACGCCGAAGAGAAACGAGGTGAGCTTGGTGGGTCGCTGGTGCCGGGGAAGCGGAACACCCATGCCGTAACCTTCCTTCCGAGCCGAAAGCTGACACCATGCAATACGCGGCTCACGTACACATAATATATATGGAGCTGTTCGCGGTCCGGCCCCGTGTTCGGCCGGCTCCGCCCACCCACAGGCACCTGCATGAACGCACTCCTCGCGCTGCTGGCAGTCGGCGCCGCCGCGCCGCGCATGCTTGACACAGTGATAACCGTCGACGGCGGCGCAGGACCGCACGTTGTCGGCAACCTGTTGCTCGACTCAGCAACGGTGCGGGTGGAGACGGTGGCGGAGGGGCGTAGGGTTCCGGTGCGGTTCGTGCCGGACTCGTGCGCGATCGTGTTCGAGCAGGACATGCCCGACTCGGGGACCTCGCTGCGCGTACAGGCACGCCTGTCGTACCCGGGATTGCGCAAGGTGTACCGTCTCTACGAACCTGCTCCTGCCCCCGGACCTGACAGTGGCGACTCCTCCGCGGGCCCCGCGGGCCGGCCCGCGCAGCCAGTCCCCGCGCGTGACAACGTGACGGTCAGCGGGTACAAAAGTGTCGGCGTGTCGCTCGGGAGTTCGGGTCAGAGCACGCTTGAGCAGGGACTCGACATCACGGTGTCGGGGCGACTCCCGCGGGGGGCGGAGCTGCGCGGGCACCTCAGTGACCAGGGCACCTCGCTGGACGGCGGCACGAGGGAACTGTCGGAGATCGACCGCATCTATCTCACGCTGAAGCACCGGCGGTACGAAGCGACCGTGGGGGATCAGTATGTGGCGATGCCCGAGGGTCTCATAGCGGAGCGCAAGAAGATCAAGGGGCTCCGGCTTGGCTTCACCACGCGACCGTGCACGCTGCAGGTGTTCGGGGCGGTATCGGGCGGCAAGTACGCGGTGCAGACCATACGGGGTATCGACGGGCTGCAGGGGCCGTACTTGTTGAAGGGCAACGGGGAGCCGGATATCATATCGCCCGTGGGGGGAACGGTGCGGGTGAGCGTGGACGGCGAGGGCAGGCGGGAGGGCGAGGAGCACGACTACGTGGTGGACTACGATGCCGGGACACTGACATTCACACCATCGGTAGTGATGACCGATGAGCGTGTCGTGCGGGTGGAGTACGAGTACAAGACGTTCGACTACCAGCGGATCCTGGTTGGCGGGGGGGTGGACGTGGCGGTGGGCGACACGCTGCTGCGCGTGAGCGGCGCACTGTGGAACGAAAGCGACAACAGGCGCGAGCCGATCGACCTGGAGCTGTCGGACCAGGATCGTGAGCAGCTGAAGCTGACCGGAGACGGGTCGGTGGACCGGCTCGTGCGCGTGCCGATTGACAGCCGCGACGTCGAGGAGTGGTCGGCGCGCTACCCGCTGTACGAGCTGCGCGATACTCTCGGCATGCAGTACTTCACGTACGTGCCGATCAGCCCCTCCGCACCGTTGCCGTCCACCACGCTCTACTGGGTGCCGTTCCGGGCCGTGGCAGACAGTAGCGGTGAGTACGTGGTTGACACCGTAGACTATCGCGGGCCCATCCATCGCTACGTGGGCCCGGGGAGAGGCACGGCGAGTGCCGCCAACCCGCTTCCTACGCCCCAGCGAACCACGCTGGGGCAGGTTCGCCTGCGCCTGCGGCCCGCGCGCTGGTTCGATCTGCAGGCGGACGTGGCCGGAATCAGCCACGACCGCAACCTGTTCAGCGACCGGGACGACGGCGACAACGAGGGCGGCGCGGCGCGCGTGCGTCTCCGTGCGGGGAGCAGCAACCCCCGCACCCGTGGGGCGTGGGTCACCGGCCGCTACGACATCGTTACCCGTGACTACACCCGCGAAGTCATTTCGGCGTGGGAACTCGACGAACAGTGGCAGAGCGGGCCGCTTGACACGGGACGGGCGTTGCGGCAGGTGTGGGAGGGTGGGGTGGGGGGGAGCCTGGGACGATGGCTGGTTGCCGAGGGTTCGTACGGGCAGGTACGCCGCGACGAGTCATTGCGGGTCGAGAGACTGGGGGTGTCGGTGCAGAGCTCGCCGCTGGAGCGGCTGACTCTGCACTACGAAGGCCGCTTCTTCCGGCGGACCGCGGAAGTGTTCGACCGCGGCAGGGCCGAGCAGGCGTGGCTCGAGTGGCGGCTGTCGAAGATGAAGTGGCGGCTGAGCGGCCGCGATGAGTGGCGGCACAATGACAGGGCGGGCGTGGGGCAGTTGAGGGGGGCTCTGCAGTGGGTGGTGCGGGACTCGCTGCTGTCCGAGCGGGTTAGCTACACCGAGTACGGCGGCGGCGGGAGTCGGCTGAGTTCGTTCCACGACACGAGTCGGGTACTGCTGTGGGAGCAGAGCTTCCGGTACACCCCGAACGTGTTCTGGCGCATGGACGCGTCGAGCAGCTGGCGCAGCCGGTGGCGCGACTCCTTTGACAAAAGGGAATCATCGCTGCTGGCGCGGGCGCTGGTTGCCTGGAGCGATCCGCGCCGCGGGGTTGCGGTCGATTTCCACTACACGCTGAACGCGGAGCAAGCCGCGGCGCTGGTGCAAATGCCGACGTACGTGGGGGAAGGCCTGGGTGGATTTGCGTACGATTCGGCGCGGGGCGAGCTGGTCCCCGACGCGAACGGGTCGTTCGCGGTGTACGACCGGGAAGTGTACGACTACGCCACGAGCGGGCCGGTGCGCAAGAGCACCGCGGGGGCGAACTGGTCTCTGCGGCCGCGCAGGACGGTGGCAGGGGTGCTGGGCGATCTGGGGTTCCGGGGTGAGCTGGGGTTGCTGGAGCACGTGCGGGGTGATTCGACCGACCGGTGGTACGCGTGGGTGCCGGGTGCGCTCACCATCAGCCGGACCGACACACAGGCGGTGAGCAGCGCGCACTGCTGGTACGAGCAGCGCGTAACCTGGGAGCCCGACAGCGTGGCGGCCGGCATGCGCGGTGAGCTGGTGGTGCGGCCGTTTGTGAAAGAGCAGTTGCGCGGGCGCGAGGACGGGGTGAGGGGGTCGCTCGGGCTGCAACGCACGCGCGAGCGGCTGTTCACGCTGGAGAAAGCGCTGGCGCTGCGATCGACTCTCTCCGGGGTATCGTCGTTCGTGCTCACCGACCTGGGACTCGATCTCGTACAGCGGTACCGGCTGGTGGGACGGTTCCACGCGACACTGGCGGAGCAGGCGGGGTGGGCGCGGAAGGGGGCGGAGTCGGGGTGGTACGGCGTCGTGCGGCCGGGCGTGCTGTGGAACGGTGAAGAGCGGGGAACAGCGACACTGGAGTATGCGTTTGCCTATGTGGGAGTCGCCGGTCAACTGGACTACGAACTCGCGCGTGGGTTCGGCAGCGGGACCACGCATCGGGTGGATGGCATGGCGCGGGTGGAACTCGGGAAGCACTTCGAGGTGCGCGGCGGGTATCGCGGGACCTGGGAGAAGCCGCTCTCGCGTGGATCATTCCTGCGGCCGGTGCACTCGCTGAGCATGGAAGCGCGGGCGATGTTGTAAGCGGCCAGGAGATGTTTCCGCAGCTAGAGTCGGAAGCTGATACCGAGGTCGAGTTGGTTCACGAGACGGTTGCCGACATGGAGTGTATAGTCGGCATGGACAAACGCCTTCCGGTAGCCGACCTCCAGCTTCAGCTTCGGTCCTGCGAACAGGTAGTACGTTTGGTCGGGCGCGTCATAGACATTGGCGCCAACCAGGAGGCCCGGTGCAACAATCAGGACATCCCTGAGCTTCAGTCCCTCGTAGTACCAGTAGTAGTTGATTCCGCCAGAGGGCCCCATGAATGACTGTTCCCCGTACGTCTTCATCGCGAAGCTGATTTCCGCTCCCATGCTGTGGTTTCTTCGTGCACCACCTACCTGGAGCGAAACGCCCCAGTCCTGCGGGACACTTCCCGCAAAGACGAACGAGTACGACGGCGTAAGCACGAGAAGGCGCTCATCCCACCTCTTCTTTCTCTCTGAACGCCGCTGCGCTGCACGCGCCGCAGTTGCGAGAGTCTGCTGCCCCGGGGGCCTGGCTTGTGCCGGGGCCGCTGGCGCGGGGACAACCGTAGGAGGTGGTGGGGAGACCCCAGCGAGTGCGGCAGCGGCTTCAGTGACTCCTCTCAGAAGCATGTCCTCGATGCCGCCATTCAGCTCGAAGTCATTGGTCCGCTCGATTCCTCCTGATTCGACGTTGATGAGCCTGAGCGACAAGACCCAGATGCTTCCCACTCTGCCGATGGACCCGGCCACCATGTGAGTGACGCCCAGAAGTTGTCCGACCTCGATGGCACACTCGGAGGACACGCATCCAGTCTGCTGGAAGCCCTGCTCCTGCAGGATGCTCTCCATCTGTCCCCGTTCAACCACGGTGAACTGGCCTGTCTTCACCAGCGCGCCGCGCAGCTTGTTGGAAAGGGTTGTCGCCTCGCCTTCACCGACTTGTGAAGACTCGAGGTCCAGTACGGCGATGTTCATCCTGGTTGAGACCGGCTGGGACGATGAGACTGCGAATGCGGAGAGCAAACAGAGGAGCGGGGTGGTACGCATGGCCCCCTACTCTCCCTCGAAGAACAGCCCCTGCGCGAGCAGTTGGCTGCGGTCGACCTCGTCGACCAGCCGCTCCACCACGGGCGGCGACTCCTGCTCCCGGTCGTCGAAGTCGCCTGGGGCGAGGTAGTCGGAGGGCTCGCGGTGCGGAAGCTCGGTGGTGAGCGCCCAGCCGCTTGCGCCACATCCCGAGTTGTTGGTGAAATCGTCATGGTCGCGCCCGGGGAACGCCACCGCACGGGCCGCGCAGCCGACAAGCTCCGGGCCCTCACCCGCGCGCGCGTTGCCGACCGCGAACAGGGTCGGTGTGTCGCCGAGAGTGTGCTCGTGACGGTAGGGAATCGCGGCGCCTGAGAACAGGTTCTGCCCGAGGACACAGCTGGCTCCGTCTTCGGTCTCCACCGCCAGCTCGCCCGCGCAGTCCACGATGGTATTGCGCTCGGCAAGCACCGTGGCCGCACCGTCACCCGGCGCGCCGGGCACCACGCGGATTGCCTCGCGCCGCGAGCGCACGATGCAGTTGTTCAAGAGTGTGTGGCCGGGTCCGCTCACGCGGCAGCCGCTGCCGCAGTCCACCATCCGATTGGCTTCCACCATGCTCGCCCGTCCACCAACCACCGACACCGCGTACCGGCCTATTCCCGAGAAGCGGTTCGACCGCACCGTCGTGTCGCCGCATTTCACCACCACCCCGTCCCCGCGACAGCTCTCGAACGTGTTGCACTCCAGGAGGTGGCCGTACAGCCCCGGCGCCTGGTCGCGCGTGCCCACCAGCACCCCGAACCCGTAGTTGACAAAGGCGTTCTCAAGCACGGTGAACGACATGTTCGCCTGGCCGCCCTCACTGTCCCCCTGGGCGATCATGAGCGCCACCAAAGCGCGCTCTTCGCCGATATCCTGTTCGGCTTCCGGAGCATGCTGGGCAAACACGCACCGCTCAATCACGTTGTCCCGGCTTCCCGACCCCCCGAAAAACATCGTGCACGACGGCCGCTTCACCCGGCTGCACCCCTCGAACGTCAGGTCGGTGAATGCGTTGCGGCAGCAGGCGCCAATCACCGAGATGGCGCCTGCCGGAGCGCCCTGGAACCGCAGCCCATGCACGACCACATCCGACACGTCGTAGAGATACCAGCACGCGCTGTCGATGACCACACTACCCGGCGTCTCGGGGCGCACATGCAGTGGCATGTCGCGGAGACCCGACTGCTGGATGGTCGCGTCACCCCGGTACACGCCCGGTTTCAGCACGACGTGCTGCCCGGGGCGTGCCATGCCGGCTGCCCGGCCGACATCACTTACCGGCTGCTCGTACGTGCCGAGCTCTTCGGCGTGTGTCTCAGGAGATACCCAGATGAAATCCTGCTGCGAACCCATCGGAACCAGTCTGCATCGTGGTGCTACGATGACTCTTTCTTGTCCTTGCGGTCGACAAACTTGCTGACCTTCTGTACCAGGTCGGGCGCCATGGAGAGGAGCTTGCCCAGGTCGAAATCGCTCTTGCTGAGCGAATGCACCTGGACCTTGCCCTCGTGGACTGACACAAACGCCACCGGTGTGATACTCACCCCGCCGCCGGTGCCTGCGCCCGAAGGTTTGCTCTCGTTGCCCCCTCCCGCCGCGAAGCCGATTGAGATGCGAGACACCGGAATGAGCGTGATGCCACCGGCGCTGATCGGCTCGCCGATAACCGTCTCGGTCTTGGCGATGAACTGGAGCTGATCCATGGCTGTCTTGATAACGTCACTCAGTGACATGATCTGCCTCGCCGTAGGGTGTGGTAACCGCCTCCTGTGCCGTCTCCGACAAAATACATCCCAGAGATATATTCATCCTCCTATGCGTACCACCGCCCGCTGTGCCGACCTGATCGCCTTGCTTCGCGGCCCCGGCGGCGTGTTCATCCAGACTCACGATTTTCCCGACCACGACTCGGTCGCCTCGGCGTTCGGCCTGCAGCAACTGCTGCACACGCAGGGGGTCGAGAGCGCGATTACCTACGAGGGTGAAGTACAGCGGGAGTCGCTCGTGGCGATGACCCAGACCCTCGGTATCGAGATGCACCACAACGGCTACTTCCGGATCGGCCCCGAGGACCGTACCGTGGTGGTTGACGGGTGCGTGGGGAACCGCAACGTGAGCCACCTGCTGGCCCGCGAAGTCGGCGTGATTGACCACCACATGATCGACCATCCCGATGCCGTGCCATTCGTCGACATCCGCCCGAACGTCGGCGCCTGCTGCACCATCGTGCACGACTACTACCGCCAGTTGAGAGTGCAGGTGCCGCGGGAAGTCGCTACGGCGCTGCTGATCGGGGTCATGATGGACACGCGCAACCTTCTGCGGAGCGCGTCCAACAGGGATGTCGCCGCGTATACGGCGCTTCGACGGAAGGCGGACATGCGGCTGGTGATGGCGATAGCGGGGGGGGCCATTCAGGACCGCGACCTCGCCCACTATCGCATCGCGCTCGAGAACATCGTGATTCACGACCGCTTCGCGTTCTGTTTTCTTCCCGAAGGCTGCACGCGCAATCTGCTCGGCATCCTCGCGGACTTCTTCATGGGCCTGCGCGACATCGACGTGGTCGCACTGTGCGCTTCGGAGAACGGCCGCATGAACCTCTCGGTACGCTGCGAGCGCGAGTTGTGGAACGCTTCGGCCCTGGTGCACCAGGTGCTGAGCGGCATCGGCATGGGCGGCGGCCACCGTCACATGGCCGGCGGAAGTGTGCACGAGGACGCGGCGGTGGATGCCGACGTCATCTACCGGCGGTTCTGTGAGGCGCTGGGGATCCGGGCGCATTCGTCAGACGGTGGCTCCTCGCCCAACCTCACCCTTCACATCGCGTGAGCCTGTTCCGAGGTGCCCGGCTGGGGGTCGCATGAAGAGTCGCTCGGTCGTCTGGCACCTCTACGTT
>CAZJJT010000023.1:7662-19054 GCA_964546395.1 uncultured Fibrobacterota bacterium | reverse complement strand
GCTCGCGCAAGGGACGGCGGCTGGTGGAAGAGGTCCCCGGGATGGTGGTGGAGCGGACCAGCAGCGGGCCGCCGGGAACGCAACGGACCAGGGTGTAGCCCTGGCGCTTGACAGGCGCAACAGCAACAGGCATATTGTCTGTACACACCCACACTGCCACCATACAGGAGGCGTCGAATGCGTCCCAAGGACAAGCGCCGGTACCCGCGCATGAAGAAGAAGCTGAACGTGAGCTTCTACAAGAAGTGGCTGTTCATATTCAAGGGACAGACCAACGCCGCGGAAGTGCAGGATGTGAGTAAGGGGGGGGTGCGGATCAACACGGGTGTGGAGTTGTCCCGGGGCGAAGGGGTGTCGTTGCTGGTCAAGTCCAAGCAGATGAGGGACACGCTCGAGTTCGGGGGCCGGGTCGTGTGGGTTAAACGCCTTCGCCACGAAGGTATCCCGTTCACCCAGGCCGGGATCAAGTTCCAGGCCCTCGGAGGGTCGCAGAGCCTGATGGTGTTCAGGTTGATGAGCGGGTAGGGAGACGGACGTTAACCTGCGGGAGCTCAGGTTGGCGGATATGGGTGCTTCGCCGGGTAGGCCGGGGGTGGGTGTCGTTGTGTGCGAGGCGCTGTTGCCGGCCACCCGCGGAGGGTTGGTGGTTTCCGTACCGACCACACGGAGCACACGAAGCTGCTCTGGAACGACGAGGTCACCATGGCGCTGTCACAATGAGTCTGACCGAGACTGTCGCAGTCCCAGGTCATTAGTGGTCGGTAGACAACGCACCGTGCGCTAACCAGGCCAACACGCCACTGAATGTCGACATGAACAGCCAGTACAATGCGGCAGCAGACCTGGCCATCGCGCAGACCGTGTATATCGGCGGCAGCCAGAGCCTTCAGGACCCCAGCGGTATCGTGGACTCGGTGTGGTTTGACGGCGGCACGAACACGGTCCATGCCCGTGTCACCGGCACACTCTCGAGCCTGTGGGCCCGGGTGTTCGCACCGGACTTCGATTACGCCTCCCGGCCGATCAGCGAACTGCAGGTGGTGCCGCTCACGCAAGTCAACGACAGCACCTGGTCAGGGCAGTACCTTGGCGCATGGGTGATAGGCGACTACCTGTTCAAGGTAGACGGGACCGATGAGAGCGACAAGCTGGTGATGGGCGGGGCAGTGACGTACACCAGTACGCAGAACGGGGTGCTTGGCCGTGCGCCGCAGGTGCCAGCTGCGTTGTACCTTGGTGCGCTGACAGCCTGCGGGAGCGGGGCTGGTATGCACATCGCGTTCGGGCTGCCGGAGGCTTGTTGGGTCACCATGACCGTGTACAATATGCATGGCTGCCTGGTCTCCAAACCTGTGGACAGCTACTGTCCCGCAGGGTACCATTGTGGATGGTGGAGCAACCGCTCCGGTGCTTCTGGCTGTTACCATGTCCGTCTGAGGGCAGGAGCTCGCGTGCTGTCGCGGACCGTGACCCTCGCTCGCTAAGGAAGGATCCCCCATGGCTCGCCTTGCCCCTGTCCTAGCACTGGCATGTGCCATCAGCGCCTCCGCGCGCGTCGTCTACGTTGCTCCGGGTGGTACCGGCGACGGGTCCTCGTGGGCCCAGGCGTTCGGCAGTGTCCGTGACGGCATCGGCGATGCATCCGCCGGCGATACGGTGGTTCTCGACGACGGTACGTACCACGAACACGGCATCACGCTGCCTTCTCTTGCGTTTACCCTTGGCTCGCGCTACGTGCTGGACGGCGACACCGCTCACGTACGGGCGTGCGTGATCGATGGAGACAGCACCAGCGACGACACGGCAAGCGTGCTGGTACTGACCGGTGCCAACGACACGAGCACCCACATCACCGGGCTCACTCTCACACGCGGCAACGGCTCGCTTCTGGACAATGGCTGGGCCACGTACTACCCGCGAATGGGAGGGGCCGTCGCATGCACGAGCGCAACGGCGGGGATGACCTTCGACCATGTGCGTTTCCTCCGTAACGCAGCAGATGCCGCCGGTGCTGTTTTCAACGGCAGTTGCCGGTATGTGTCCTGCGTCTTCGACAGCAACTATGCCAAAATCACGGGTGGAGCACTCGCGGGGATGGGCCAGAATATCATTGAGAACTGCACCTTCTCCGGCAACGGTACGGGGACCGACGGAGTCGAGGGGTCAGGTGGTGCGGTGATCAGTGCGACCAACACATACACTGATTGCGTATTCAGGTCGAACTGGGCCGGGATGGTGGGCGGGGCGATCGGCGACAACACGGGACACACGTTCGTAAGATGCAGGTTCGATGGCAACCGCGCCCAGCGGGGAGGTGCGGTATATGGGGGGGCGCAGTTCTCTGCATCGGATTGCGTATTCGAGGGAAACACAGCAGCGGTTGCCGGGGGGGCGTTCTGCGATGTCGGTGACTACTTCAGCCTGGTCGAGCGGTGCACGTTTACACGGAACCGTGCGCCGCACGGAGGTGTGGCCCACGGCGGTGCCGGGAGGATGGTCCGCTGCCTGATGGTGCACAACCAGGGCGGCATTGGCACTTCGGACGTCGAGCTCATCTACTGCACGATGCAGGGAAACGATACCACCATCGCGGGAACGCCGTACTACGGGATCGTCGACAGCAATGAGGCGGCCGGTGACGTGGAGGCCTACAACTGCATTATCGATGACACGTGGCGCTACACAGGCACGGTGGGGAGCGTGGTCTGCCTGCACACCCTGGTCAAGCGCTTTGTTGGGGCCACGCCCCACATGCTCGGCTGGATCGTAGGAGAGGACCCCAAGTTCATGGACCCGGCATTGATGGACTACCGCCTCAGGGTGACCTCTCCCTGCATCAATGCCGGCCATCCCGACACAGCCCTGGGCGCCGAGCCTTCGTGCAGCCAGTCTGCGGTGGACATGGGTTTCTACGGCAGGACCGACTCCGCTGGCTGCGCAGCGCAGCTGTCCATTGTTCTGTCCGATGGTTCGTTCACACGCTCGTTGTACCGTTACGAGATCGCGTTTGACACTGTGCAGTTGACTCACGACGGGCCGGATTCGTTCTACATCCGTGGCAAGGATGATGCCATCGTCGATGGGGTCAGTGGCACGGGGGCCAGGCCGGTTGTGCTGGAGATAGTGCCCTGCTCGACATGGGTCGGCCCCGGCGATACGGTCACGGTGGTCATGCGGAATACCACCGACCGCGACCCGACGGGCACCGGTACGTACCAGATCCGCTTCGGGTTCCCGGCCAGCGACTTCGCATCGATGGCGTACAACTCCACAGTCCACGCATCGCTGACCACAGACAGCATCCTGGGGGGCGAGTGGAACTGCGGGCTCTGGCCGGTTGGTGATACGCTGCGGAGAACGTTCACGTTGCGCAACCGTGGGGCCAATACGATCACTGTCGACAGCCTGCGACTCTCGACCGGGACCGCCTTCAGCCTTGACCCGCTGCAGGAACCGTTCCACCTGACCCCCGGCGACTCGCTGGCCGTTAGTGTCACCTTCGTTGCGCCCGCCGCCGAGGTCTACCAGGCGCGAATCCGTCTTTCCAGTCCGAACTACCTCTATGCCGACTCGTCGATCATGCTCCGCGGCAGCGGCGGCCAGAAGCAACGCCCCTACGTGTCCATCGACAGCATCTCGCCCAATCCCGTCACCTGGGGCCAGCCGTTCAGTATCAGCGCCACGGCGAATGACTCCGACGCGCTCGGACCGCAACCTGCCATCGTGGTTCACCGATGGGCCATCGGGAGCAGACTCGCTCTCGCTTCGGCCGACCCGGTTTCGGTCCCGTCTGAGTCTCTCTCGATTGGCTGGAACCGCATCACCTACACCGCACAGGACAACGAGGGAGACTGGGCCGACACCGCCGTGGACTCCATCCAGATGGTCGGCCGTGCGCCGGTGGTGGATTCGCTGTACACCGACCGCGGTCTGGTGCTGCGGACACAGGCGAACGTCACACTCACCGTAGTCGCCCGCGACCAGGACGAATTCGCGGCGCCTTCGGTCAATAACGGTGACATTGTGGAGGTTGTCTGGCACAGCTTTCAGGATGGCCCGCTGGACACCACCACTGGCTTCGTGCTTACCATGCCTGCCAACCGCCTCTCGCTTGGCGTCCACCGCGTATGGGTGCGGGTAACCGACGATGAGGGTGACACGGCGGTCTCCGACACGCTCGTGCTTCCGGTTCAGACCGATATCGGGCGGGTGTTGCTCGTCGCCGGGACAGCGTTCACCGACTACTTCTACTTTTTCCAGAACATCGCACCCAACTGCAATTACGCCTACAAGAAGCTCCGCGAGCGCGGGTTCAGCGACGAGCAGATCTACTACATGAACCCCGTGGGCTGGCAGAGCATCGATGACCCCTACACCAACTCCAATATCGTGGACACGACCGTGATGTCGCTCGAGGTGATGAGGGAGTACCTGTTGAGCGCCGCGGTACGGCAGGACGTCGCCAACGACGTTCCCCTGGTTATCCATCTTCTTGGGCATGGGACGTCGACGCAGGAGAACGGCAGGTTCTACCTTGGTCCCACCGAGTACCTTACCCCTGACACACTGGCCGCATGGCTCGACTCGTATGGTGACCTGACCAGCGGCAACTCACAGATTATCCTTCTGCTCGACTTTTGCTACAGCGGCGCGTTCCAGACGCGCCTGCGCACGCTTTTTCAGCAGAACCGCTTCGTCATCACCTCCTCCGATGCTGCCAACACGGCCTACTTCTCGCGCGGGCGCAGTTTCACCTGGACTGTCTGGTACGATGTGCACAAGGGGGAAGACCTTGCTACTGCCTTCACGCATGCCCAGCAGTGGTCGGTCGACAACGCGCCCGGCGCCAACCAGGCGAACCCGTTGCTCAACGCAGACCTGAACAGTCAGTACAACACGCCTGCCGACCTGGCGCTGGCACAGGAAGTGTACATCGGCGGCAGTCAGCAGCTTCAGGACCTTACCGGCAGCATTGACTCGGTGTGGTTCGATGGCGGTTCGGGGACAGTGTATGCACGAAGCCATGGGACACTGGCCACCGGTTGGGCGCGTGTCTTCACTCCCGACTTCGACTATGCTTCGCAGTCGGTCAGTGAACTGCCGGTGGTTTCGCTCGGCCAGGTAGACGACAGTACATGGAGCGGGGCATACCTGGGGGGCTGGGTGATTGGCGACTACCTGTTCAAAGTCGATGGCACCGATATGAATGGTGACCTGGTGATGGGCGGCGCGGTGCAGCACACGAGCACGGTAATCGGGGTAGGTATCGCCCGGACGGTTCCGGTGGAGTTTGGCCTGCGTGTGGCGCCCAATGCGGCGGGCGTTGCGCTGGTGTACGGGCTTCCGGTTGGCGGGGTGGTAAGCCTGTGCATCTACGATGTCGGCGGGCGGCTGGTCCGTCAGGTGGCAGACGGGTACAGGCCTGCCGGTTTCCATGCGGCCATGTGGGATGGCAGGGATGAGAGGGGGAGAAGGACGAGCGCCGGGTTCGTCGTGGTAAGGTTGGCCGCGCACGGCCGCGTGCTGAATCGTCGACTGGCTCTTGCACGATAGCGGAGGACGGTGTCCATGGGGAGAATGGGAGTTGCCTGCGGTGTGCTTGTTGCAGGTGTTGCGCTCTGGGCTGCAGCCGCTGAGCCGGTTGTAGCGGTCATGCCGTTTGAGGGGCCCGATACCACCGAGACAACCCGAGGCATTGGTCGCGAGATGAGTGAGCACGTGGCCACGTTTCTTGGCCAGGCCCCGGCAATCCGTGTGGTCGAACGGGCACAGATGGACAAGGTCTTTGCCGAGATGGCTCTGCAGCAGTCAGGTGTCATCGACGAGCAGCATGCGGCCGAAGCGGGCAAGATGGCCGGGGCAACGCACCTGGTCGTCGGGCGGTTCGCCAGGGACGGTGGTTCGGTACAGGTGAAGGCACGGCTGGTGGAGGTGCAGAGCGGCACAGTGGCTGGCTCCGCGATGACCGAGGGCAAGGAGCAGGAGAAGGCGCTGAATGAGGCGAGCATCAAGTTGGCTGAAGCCCTTGGCATGCAGGTGACACCCAACCGTGCGTTCAAGGTGAAGCGGACTCTGGGGTGGACCTCAACGGGGCTGTGCCTCGTCGCCGGCGGACTTGCCGTGTGGAGCTTTGCGGCGTACAGTGCAGCCGACGAGGAGTACCGAACAAGCTACAACCTGTCGGCTGCGCAGTACGACGACCTGGCGTCAACTGCCGACCTGCACCAGGAACTTCGCTGGTACTTCGGAGGATCCTCGTTGGTGCTGCTGGGAGTTGGCGTGGTGATGCTTGCCACGAACCGCACCGAGTGGCTGTTCACGCCCCGGGAGATGCCGGCGGCAATGGTGGTGCCGTTTCTGGGGCCGAATGGGCCAGGGGTGTGTGTCACCGTGGCATTGGGGGCAGGCAGCAGGCGGGAAGGGGGTGCACAGTGACCGCACGTACGCCGTTTTGCTCTGCGCTGGTGGTTGTGCTCCTTGTTGCGCCTTGTTGCGTTGAGTACGATGCAGACAATCCGTTCGACCCTAACACCAATGGCGGGCGCGATCCCTTCGCGCTCCATGCAGTGGCGGACACCGGCATGGTCCGGCTTGCGTGGAACCCGATGAACGTGTCCGGCGTGCGCAAGTACCTGTTGTATCGTTCGGCTGTTGACTCCGCATCGTTTGAGTTGTTCTCGGAGGTGGCAGATGCGGCGCGCGACACTTTCGCCGACCGTGCGGTGGACGCGGACACGATGTACTACTACCGGCTTACGATGGTCGCGGACGGGGAGGAGTCAAACCCGTCCCTGGTCGTCTCGGCACAGCCCATCGCGCCACCCGTGGCAGCACTCGGGGTCCTCCACGACACGCTTTCGTTCGGTGACAACCTTTCCACTCGGGTGCAGGTACTGAGCAACACCGGCGCCGGCACGTTGTCGTGGCAGGTCACGGTGCCGACCGAACCATGGCTGTCGATGCAGGGACCGACCTCGGGGACACTTGCCGCCGATTCCTCGGTATCGCTGACATTCGTGGTCGACCGTGATACCCTTCTGCCGGGTACTTACGAAGTCCCTGTGACATTCCAGTCGACAGAGGGCGGCAATGTGACATTCTACGTGCAGGTTATCCAGCCGGACCTCGACCCTCCGAACGCCTCGGTGCTGCGGCTGGACGCCGCCTCCGCCGATTCGGTACGGTTGGCGTGGTCGGTCAACACCGATGCCGACTTTTTGCTGTACCGGCTGACGCGGAGCGCTGATTCGGTTGTCAACAGCGGCGATCCAACGTGGTACACGACGCACATGCAGGCCGAAACACTCTACGTGGACACGGCCGTGGTGTCGAGGGCGCGGTACCATTACCGGCTCTACACGATGGATGCAGACAGCTTGCTCGACAGCAGCAACGTGGTGTCGGTGACCACGCCGGCGGCGCGGGAACTGCGCGGGGTGGTCCGCAACAGCCTGACCGCCGCGGCTGTCGCGGGGGCGACTGTACGGTTTGAGGGAGCAGCGGACTCGGTTCTCAGCGGCACTGACGGGTCGTATGTCATTGTGGACCCTGATACTGGCCTGCACATCGCCACGGTTGCCCACGGCGGCCACATCACCGCGGTCGATACGGTGCGTATCGCGTGGCGTGGGACGGCAATGTGGGATGCGGCGCTTGTCCCGCTGCCGTCGGTAACGCGGATCGCCGCGACAGCAACATTCTACGACTTGAATGACGTTGTCGCGGATGATGCGCTCGCGTACGTTGTTGAACGGGACTACCTGAGGGTTGCCGTGTCCACCGTGAACCTGGCCACTGGAGCTGCCGGAATCAATTCGCCTGCGATAGGGAGTGGCGATGTGGATGCGGCTGAGATCTGTGTGCTGAATGGGGCAGTGTACGTGTCTGAACCGTCGGCAAGCACGGTGCACAGGCTTTCCGACCCGTTGGCGTTGAGCAGTCCGCAGTCACAGCAGGATCTGGGGTTCGAGGTGTACGGGCTCGTGGTCAGCGCCACGGGCTCGCTGTTCGCTGTGGGCGCCGGAAGCGGAACGGACGGTATCGTGGCTGTCGTTGACACAGGACTCACGGCTGCGCCAACGACGTACACTATCACGGACCTCTCGGCCCAGCACAACAGCATCAACACTCTGGGGCCCAGGATCGCGGTGGCGGGCGCAGTGGCGTATGTGAGCAACGGGAGCAACACTGGCGGCAAGGTGGGACGCGTCGACCTGCAGAGCGGAACGAACGGCGTGGCAGTCTGCCGCTGGCCTTCGCCCAGTGACGTTGTGGCGTACGGTGGGTACGTATATGTCGCAAGCAGTGACGGGGCGGCGGATTCGCTCATGGCGTACGATACCAGCCTGACACCGGTGCACGGCATCTACACCGGTGCACCTGGCGTGAACCTCGTTGCACCCGAGAATGGCCCGTACGCCGGCCTGCTGGTCATGTGCGCAAAGAATGCGCCGCGCGTGTTGTTCCTGAGCCCGCTGCTTCGCAGGCCGGTAGGTGAGGTCGCGCTTGGCGGGAACGCAATGGCGGTGTGTTTCACGCCCGATGGCTCGAAGGCGGTGGTGACCACGGCGACGGAGGTGTACCGACTGGCGCCGTAGGTGTGCCGCAGAGCGAGGCGTTCGACCGTAGCCCTACCGCAACTGCTTCTCCAGCCTCCGGTACAGCTCGGTTGGCTGACCCCGATCCCAGGAATGGTATATCGCTGCGGAGCGCTCCGGGTCAAGCGGGAGGGACCGCAGCCCCTCTCGCTTCATCACCGCGGCCACGTGCGGGTTGTACGCCTCGCACAACATTCGCTCACCGGCTGTCTCAAACGTGCTGCGCATGCGTTCGTAGATCACGTCGAACGGCTCATCGACGATGTTGCCGAAGGAGATGTTGAGGAACTCACACGGTTGCACATCCCCCTTCGCATTCACGTAGAACCGGTCGGTCCCGCCGGCCGTGCAGCCGAACATGGCAGGGGCCTCTTCGTTGATCTGCGCTGACACGGGCGGGTAGCTGCGGCAGTCGCGACCGAAGTTGTACTGGTGGACAAGCGACCGCACCAGCGCCATGTCCTCCTCGCTGAACGGCTCGAGCGCTGAGTCCAGCCAGGCCCCCGCAGGCTTGGGCTTGATCAACTGCACAATTGCCGCGCCGAACTCGCGAGCCCGGCCCATGATCCGCGCAAACTCGCCGTTGCGGAACCCCGTCTGGGTGAGGCACACGTTGAATGCGACGGCGATACCCGCGTAGTGGCACATGCGTATGCCTGCTTCCATTGTATCCCAGGCACGGTCGGAGCCCATGAACGCATTCAGTTCCTGCGGCGAGGAAGTATGCAGCGAGAACATCACCGCAGTGAGCGGGAACTGCCTGAGTTCCTGGAGCCGCTCCGGCGTCATGCCGTCGCCCGTGGAGTTGACCCATATCTCCGAGCGCTCGTCGATTGCCGCGCATACCTCCTTGAGCCGATCGTACACGAGGAACGGCTCACCACCCTCAACGTTGAAGAACGCCACGCCAAGGTCCTGCAGCCGCCGCGTCACTGCGACCAGCCGCTCGATGCCGACATCAGCGCCCCTGTCGTGACGCTGGTAGCAGTGCCTGCACTGGTAGCGGCACGCGGATGTGACCGAGAGCAGAACAGTTGCGCACGGGAGTTTGCGGTCGAATGCGAGGAACTTGTCGCATGCCGTGTAAAACGCGCGCGAGGGATAGCTGGGAACATAGAGATTGAGCCGCGTGCGGCCACCGAACGTCACGAACTTGTTCTCGCGCAGTGTGCCGACAAAGTAGAGCAGTCGCCGCAGAAACTGCACAAACCGCCATGGCGACAGTCGGCCCGTGAGCAGTTGGGGGAGGTAGTGCAGGAAGATGGCGAGTTTCAGCCGAACAAGGAACCACGCCCGCCCGACTCCGATACATGCCCGTACGCGTTTCATAGTATCCCTCCGCGATCCTCCTACAGGTACCCGCGTTCCAGGTACCATGCCACTGTCCGCCGAACGGCTTCTTCCAGCGGGTAGCGACACCCGAAACCCAGCAACTCGCGGGCCTTCCGTGTGGAGTACCGTATGGTGTCGTACATCATTGCTGTCCGCGCACGGGTGAGCAGCGGCGGCTTCGCGCGTGCGAGAACGGTTGACGTGAACTCCAGGGCGAACGCCAGGGGCCACACCACTGCCCGCGGAAGGCGTCGCGGGGGAGCCAGCCCGGCTTCAGCACAGAACCTGTCGTGCAGCTGCTTCATCGGCACCGCGTCGTCCATGCCCACAATCACCCGGTTGATCCCCGGTGGCCGCACGCGCAGGGCCCCGAGGTACGCCTGAGCGAGGTCGCGGGCGTATACCACGTGAAACAGGTTCCGCGAAGAGCCCGGCATCCACCGGTTTCCCTGTTTCACTGCGTGGAGGTACTCGTAGAAGCCCGAATGGAACTCTCGTTCGCCGAACACCCAGACGGGTTCGATCACCACCAGGTCGATCCCGCGCGCGCGTGCGAATTCGCACGCGGTTCTGGTGGCCTCCGCCTTGCTCTCGCGGTAGTCGTTCATGCGCGAGGGAAACACGCGTTCGAGCGCGTACGGATAGCGGGGCAGGTACGGGGAGTCCTCACTCTTTGGCTCCGGGCAGTGCTCTTCACCGTACGAAGAAACCGAGCCGGTTATCACAGCGGTGCGAATCCCGAGAGCCGCACATGCCTTGAGTACTGCCAGTGTCCCGTCGACGTTAGTACGGCGGAACTGCTTCCGTGTAGCCCAGTCACTGGCGAGACCGGCGGTATGCACTATCGCATCGCACCCGCGTGCCGCGCCGAGTATCGATTCCTGGTCGATGATATCTCCCGTCACCACCGACGCCCCGTATGCGCTGACAAACGACGTGTCCGAAGTGGGACGCACCAGGCACCGCGCTTCAGTGCCCGCCTCGGCGAGCGCTTCGAGGACGTGGCTTCCGATCAACCCGGTGGCGCCAGTCAACATGACCCTACGTATCGGGTTCATATCGCCTCATGAGCAGGCCCGCGTTGTGGCCGCCGAAGCCGAATGACACCGAGACGGCCCATGTGATATCGTGCTGCCCCGTTGCGAGGGCCAGCCGAAGCCCCTCCATCGGGGAGGCGATCGGCATGCCGTGGACAACGCCTTCGGAAAGCGCGAGTGCCGTCGCCGCCGCTTCGAACGCCCCACTGGCTCCGAGCGTGTGCCCCAGGAGAGTCTTCGTGGAGTTGAGCAGCGGCTGGCGCTCTACGGCCTCTCCGAACACGTCACGGATGGCCGCGTGCTCGACCTCGTCGTTGAGCTGTGTGCCGGTACCATGTCCGTTGCAGTAGTCGATGCGGTGGTCGGCGGCGAGCTGCCTGAGAAGTGCACGCACACAGGTACCTTCGCGATCCATCTGCACAATCG
>CAZJJT010000023.1:0-7652 GCA_964546395.1 uncultured Fibrobacterota bacterium | reverse complement strand
GTTGCAGCGTCGCTGTTCGCATGGAAATCGCACACCTCTGCGTAGATCCGCGCCCCGCGGCTCAGTGCCCGACCCAATTCTTCGAGAACAAGCATGCAGGCCCCGCCCTCGGCAAACAGGAACCCGTCACGGTCGGTGGTGAACGCACGGGCTCTGCCGTCGGCGTGCTGCGTGAGGGTCCCCATGGTATCGAAGCCGCGCATGATTGCGCCCGAGGAGTCCTGCAGGTTCTCCACACCGCCCGCAACGACCATCGATGCGTGACCGTCGGCAATGCGCCTGAACGCTTCACCCACCGCGCTGGTCCCGGACGCGCAGGAGGCGCCAACCGTGTGCGAGGCCCCGTGCGAGTGCAGCAGGATCGAGATCCAGGCCGCGGGCGAGTTCGCCATGATCTGAGGCACGGTCATGCGGTTGTACTTCGCGCGTCCCGGGGGAAGGTTCATGACTGCGAGGTCGCCGTGGCCGTTGTGGGCGAGCCACGAAACGAACGCCGTCTCGAGTCCAGGCATGCCCGTGCCCACAACGGTGTCCCAGGATGCGTGCGCTGCGGCGCCGCCGCAGACGTCCACCCCGGCGTCCTTCAGCGCCAACGCTGCGGCCACCACACTCATCACGTCCTCCCGCTGCATGAACGACTCGCACGGCGACTCGAGGCCGGCGTCCGCCAGTGCCACACCGGGGAGTGGCACGTAGTGTTTCGAGCGGAATGTGCAGAATCTCCCAAACACGGGGGGAATCGGCCGCGAGGGAGCGGGTGCTGCTGCACGAAGGGCATGGGCGAATGACTCGCGCCCTGTACCGATACTTGAGACGGGGCCAATGCCGGTAACTGCCACGCGGCTGCTCATGTGGCGCCTCCTGCGCGTATCCACTCGGTGAGGGCACGCACGTATGCGCGGGGATCCCCCATGCCTCGCTCGCTGAGCGGCGCCTGTTCGAGGTCGAATGTCCTGTTCGGGGCCTGCAGGAAACGTCCTCGCGGAGTGAGTTCGCCGATGCGGTAGAGTGCGACGCGTTCGGCGTTCGCCTGCGCAAGCAATGCCCTCTGCCTGTCCGCAGGCACCGTGCACAGGAGTTCGTACTCGCCGCAACCGCCGAGGAACAGCAGCTCCACGGGCAGCGACATAAGGGCCGAGAGCAACTGGCCGGCACGGCAGTAGGGGAGCTCGGCGACCGCGTACCCGCACCGGTTGACATCCGCGAGCGTGTTGAGCGCCGCACAGACCCCGTCACTGGTGTCGACACAGGCAGACGCGTACCGTGTGAGGAGGCGACTCTCCGCCAACCGCACCGGGATGCGCCAGGGCCTCGGTTCGGCAAGACGCGCGAACCCCCGTGGCTTCGCCATCGTCAGGGCCGCTTCGACGTTCCCGGCACCAAGCGGCCCGGTCAGGAACAACCCGTCACCGGGAACGGCCCCCGTTCGCTTCATTGCCCGACCATCCGCATGCCCGAGCACGGTCGCCGTGCACCGCCATTCGTCTGCCAGGCCGGTATCACCGCCGATACAGCGCGCGTCGCACGCATTCAGGGCATCGGCCATGCCCCTTGCCAGGCGCCGGATCTGCGGTAACTCCCAATGCTTCGCCGCGGTGAGCGCGTGCAGGTAGTACCGGGGCGTGGCGCCGCATGCCAGCAGGTCGCTCAGGGCCCCGGCGGCGATATTCCAGCCGAGCGCGTGCAGGTCACGCTCCCGGAACAGGTCTTCACTGCTGAACTCATCGGTGGAGATCAGGTAGTCCCCAGCGTCCAGATGCACCGGTTCAGCGTCCGACTCGTACACGCCGCACTGCCGCGCTGACGGAAGTGTCTGCTCCATGACCGCAATGACGTCGCGCTCGGCTATCATGTGGGGGCTCCGCACAGCACCTCGATGGGGTCGGGGGCCACCGAAACACGGCAGGGGAGGTAACCGGCCGGGTCGCCGTCGTACTCGATCTCGCCGCCCCGCGCCGAGTTCTCGATCCCGACCTCGCGCGCATAGCTCAGTGACACCGCCGGGTTGGGCGGAATCTCGCTGCCGCTGTAGATCGCGCGCAGCACGAACGGGAGGCGACGGATGCCGAAGCGGTTGACGCGCAGCACGTAGAGACGGCGGTCGCCCGGCGTGAGTTGATGGTGCACCTTGATGCCGGAAGCAATGAAGCGGGTGAGTCCGACTGCGACATTGCAGATCGGTGTGTCGTCAGCGACTGCACCGTCCAGACGCATTCGGTAGCGCACGGGACGGTACCGGGCGAGGACGAAGAGCAGCGCCAGCAGGGTCCCGATCGTGTCGCCGGCGATACGGCGTATGCCGGCGTTCGCCGCGCGCGCAAGGCACGGGCCGAGACCGATGTTGGCACAGCAGGCGAAGTACGAGCAGACAGGTGTCCGGAGCTGCTCGGCTGTCTGGACCGCGCGGTCGCACGCGGGCTTCGCAGAGTGTACGACCATGCCGACCGGCGCCCGCAGTACGCTCGTGGTCTCCAGGCACAGGGCCGCCTGTTCGGGCGTGGTGGGCAAGCCATAGCTGCGGCAGAAATCGGGGGAGGTACCCGTATGGATCACGCCCAGTCGGGTCGTGGAGATCCGATGGCCATGATGGTCGTAGAAGCCGTTCAGCACGCGGTTGATGGTACCGTCACCGCCCACGGCGACGACCGCGGGCCGCTGCTCGCGGTTCGCCTTCCGGGAATGCACGAACGCGTCGTTGAGCTCAGCGGTGAACACCCGGTCGAACGCAATCTTTCTCGCTTCGAGCGTCGCGAACACACGCGCGCACAGCACGCGACTTGCGCCGCCCCGTGAGGCCGGGTTGCAGATGAGCAGCGGTCTCACGCATGCACCGCCTTGCCGATAGCCGACACGGCTGCCACCACCCGCTCCATCTCCGACGCGCCGAGCTTCGCGCCGGGAATCAGCCGAACGCGGCCGGCGTTGGGTGGCACAGAAGGCGGTACAAACGCGGTCGAGAACACCCCGCGCGCAAACATGTCGCGGCAAAGCGCAAACGTGTCCTCCGCGCTTCCGCACGCAACCGAGGCGATGGGCGATTGTCCCTCGACCACTTCGAACCCCGCTTCGTGCAGCGCACTGGAGAGCATGACGCGGTTGGCCTGCAGGCGAGCACTTCGTTCGGCGAATTCATCGGCAACCACACCCAGGGCCGCGCGCACCGCAGCGGCGCATGCCGGAGGCAGGGCGGTCGAGTAGATGAGGCCGGCGCAGCGGTACCTGAGGAACTCCACAAACCTGGCAGGGCCGCCCACCACACCGCCCAGACCCGCAAGGGCCTTGCCCAGTGAGGCCGTGTAGATGCCGTCGAACGGCGCGAGCCGTTTCTCCTGGAGTATGCCATGCCCCTGGGCTCCCAGCACGCCAATGCCGTGCGAATCGTCGACGACGGGGACGGCGCCGTGGCGCTCACACAGCTGCACGATCCGATCCAGGGGAGCGATGCTTCCCTCAGTGGAGAACACGGACTCTGTTACCACGTAGACCTTGCCGTGCGTGGTCTGCGCCGCAAGCATGCGTTCGAGGTGTGCCATGTTGTTGTGCAGGAAGGGCTTCATCACGCAGCCGCACGTGCGGATCCCGTGGATCAGTGAGGCGTGCGCGAAGTGATCGACGAGAACCAGGTCCGCGGGGCCCGCTATGGTCTCGAACAGCGCGCAGTTCGCCTGGTAGCACGAAGGGAACACCACCGAGTCTTCCACGCCCGCGAAGGCCGCGAGTTCGTGTTCGAGCGAGGCGAGCAACGAGGCATACCCCGTGGCGATAGGGGTACCGCAGAGCGATGCGCCGTAGCGGCGGACGGCGTCGGTCATGGCGCTCGTGAGCCGGGGATGGGCGGCGATACCGAGGTAGTCATTTGACGCCAGGTCGACGAATCTCCGTCCGTCAATGACCTGGCCCGCGGCATGCATGCGGTCCACCGCCCGGTAGTAGGGATTGAACCCGGTCGCGACCGCCGGTGAGGCATCGATGGTGAACGACTCGAGGACCTGTCTGGCGCTCATTGCGGGACCGCCTGTACATGGTACCTGGTGCGCAGCAGGTCAACCGCGTCCCGAATCGTCCTCACGTCCCTGAAATCGGCCTCGTCGATCGTGATCCCGAAGGCGTCCTCGAGTGCATTGACAATGATGATGGTGCCAAAGGAGTCGAGGCCAAGGCCTTCACGGAGGTCGGAGTCGACGTCCACCTCTCGCTTCTCTTCCATGTTCTCGCGGACGATTGACACGACCAATTCCTCCAGGTTCATCATGCGCCTCCTGCGTGATAGTGACATCGTGTGGGAACACCACTCTCGCACAGCACTGCGCAGCGCGAGCAGTTGACACAGGACGAAACGTGGGCGGGGTTGCGCATCAGCGCCCGCGTCAGGCCGGGTTCGCGTATGAACGGACGGCACAGGCACACGAAGTCGGTGTCGCCGCATTCGAGCGCCTGCGCTATCTCCGCTCCTTCGCGGAATCCACCGACACTGAGCACGGGCACGGTAGATACTTCGCGAACCAGGCGTGCCAGGGCAAGGTTGTAGTGCGGGCTGAACCTGGCGAGGTGCGGTGCTACCAGCAGCGAGGCGGCAAGCCGGGTAAAAAACCGGCGTACCGTGTGTCGACTGCCGTAGCGCATATTGTGCCGCAGGATGTCACGCCACGGGATACGGGATACTCTGAAGATGTTCAGGGCGTATTCCATGGTTCCGCAACTGACCTCGATGGCATCGATGTCTGCGGCGCAGAGTGCCCTCGTGAGATGCTGGAGTTGGGCGGGCGAAGTCGCGGGGGGCCAGTCGCTGCTGCCGCTGACTTTCACCAGCAGGGGGTAGTCGCTGCCGCATGTGCTGCGAATGCCTGCCAGGACGTCTGCAAGGAACCGTGTCCCGAGGCCGGTTGCCGGGTCGACTGCATACTCGTCCGTGCGCCGGTTGACAGCCGGGGAGAGGAACTGGTGCACGAGGTAGCCGTGAGCGGCGTGTACCTGCACTCCGTCGAACCCCGCCTCACGACTCCGCCTGGCGGCCGCAGCGAAGCTGTCGATGACGGTGCGGACCTGGGCAGAACCGAGGGGGCGTGGGCGGGTACGGAAGTAGGCGGAGGGACGTGCGGAAGGGGCATACACGACCCCACCGCTACGCGAGGGCACGGTCTGGTGTCCCGCGTGGGCGATCTGCGCCACGATACGGCCACCCCCTTCGTGGACCGCGGTAGTCGCACGACGGTACAGCGGAATGCAGTCGTCGGTGTGCAGTCCGGCTTGTGCGGACAGGGCCGAAGCCCCCTCTCGGGACACGAATGCGAACCCGGTGATGATAAGGCCGATGCCCTGCCGGCCGAGCATACGGTAGTGGTCGATGTACTGATCGCTCGGGCTCCCCTCGGCGTCTGCCATGCCCTCGTACGTTGCCGAGCGCACCAGACGGTTGTCGGTGTGCAGGTTGCCGATTGTGCCGTGCTCAAACAGTCGCATCCTGCTATGCCTGCGGGTTGGCGTGGAGGCGGAAGAGATAATCAACGAAGATGTAGGTGAAAAGGAAGAGCCAGAGCGCGAGGTCGGGGTTGAAGATGGCTATCAGTGCCGCTTGTCCGCAGGTGGAAGCGCGGAAATTGACGCCGAGAGCGTGGTATGATTGCTCGCCACACGGGTTGCGGAAGTACAGCACGCCGGTCCAGATCTGTATGAACACGGTCAGCGTGCCGAGCACGTAGAATGTCTGGTTGAGCGGCGTGGCATGAAGCTTCGTCAAGCGCAGAACAATGAACAGAATGGTGGGGAGAAATGCGGAACAGACTGCCACCCACCGGCAGCGCTCGGGCCCGAGCAGAACCACCAGTGTCCGCTTCCCGGCTTCCTTGTCCCCCTTGTAGTCCTTGAAGTAGGTGTAGAACGTCATGAGCGCGTTGAGTATGAACACCATCAGGAGGACCGAGACCCGATGGGGGCGCAGTGCCGCGGTGCAGTCGGTTGGGCCCGAAGCGTATCCGCCGAAAAGCGGTGCCATGGTTATCATGAGGCCGAACACGATGTTGCCCCAGAGGCCGTGCCCCTTGGCGTACTCGTAGACGATATTGAGCAAGATCCCCGCCGCGAGGAAAACGAGTGCGATGGGCTCGAGGTAGAACCAGGTGATGGCGCCGCAGGCGAGGAGAAGCAGCATGGAGAGGCCGAGCGCCCCCACGGGGTTCAGCTCGCCGGTCACCATGGGGCGCTGTGGCGCGTTGATACGGTCTTCCTTGAGACCAAGGAGGTCGTTGATGATCTGGTTGACCCCCCAGCTCATGAAGAGCATCGCCAGGATAATCATCTTGCGCAGGTCCGACGGTGGGACCTCGACTGTCCGCTCCAGGGACTTGGTGGCCACAAACTCGTAGTACGACACACCGATCCAGCCGGCGATGCCGGTTACGAACGAGTAGTACAGGCGCATCGACTTGACATAGGCGGTGAGGAATCGGGTCATGTGGTTCTGCCACTGCATCAATTGTGCCATGGGTACCCTCCCGCGTAAGTTGTTGCTGCAAAACGTCTTCTACGCCGCTGCCCGTCGCAGGGCAGTCGCTGATGTGCAACCCGGCTCAGCCCTGTCGCGTCTTCGCGACTCGTGGTGAAGGGCGTTTGCGGAACAAACCAGCGCTGGAGCAGAACGCACACTGCCGCAGGACACAGCAAGCGACATGCTCATAGCCTCTCCGCTCGAGAAGCTGCTTGACCATGTTGTTGACCATGGTGCGGATGAGGTCGAGCCCATGTGTGGAGCCGCGGATATCGTCACCGAATTGCTGCATGAGTTCCGACGCAACTGCTTCGATAGGTGCTTGGCCACGGTCGGCTTGTGCGGTGAGCCGGTGCAGGGTATCGGCCTGTGTCAGGAACGTCCAGACAGCAACGGCGAATGGCTCTGCCGCAACCGGTGCGAACCGGCCTGGTTCATAGGGTGGTTCATGGGTCACTTGTCTCATGGGTCAGGATTCTGCTGGCCGCATTTCCAGCCTTGACACCCGCTCTCTCACAAGATAGTATTAAGGACATGTGAAGCAGGGGTGCGGGCCGGAGCGTTCAGTCCAGGTGCGTACCGATGCAGGCCGCACGTCTAGAAACGACAGACATTCATCCCGGGGGAACTGCATGAGACCCATCGCGTCCAGTGCGCGGTACATGGCTGTGCTGACCATGTTCGCGTGCGTCGCTGCATATGCTGAGGAATCCGTCGCTGTCATCGATTTCGAACCGCGCGGCATCGAGAGCCACGAGGCGGCAATCATCGCGGAGCGGTTCCGCGGGGCGCTGGTGAAATCGGGGATGTTCCGGGTGATGGAGCGCGGACAGATGGAGGCAATTCTCCAGGAGCAGGGGTTCCAGAACTCCGGTGCGTGTACCGACGCCTCATGTGTGGTGGAAATGGGACAACTGCTGTCGGTGGGGAAGATGGTAACCGGGTCGGTCGGCAAGATCGGCAGTATCTACACCATCGATATCAAGCTCATCGATATCAAGACCGGGCAGATACAGTTGACACAGAGCGAGGACGTGAGAGGGTCGATCGAGGATGTGCTGCTGAGCGCGGTGCCCAAGATCGCGGACTTCATCATCAAGGGCGCCACATCGATGTCGATGACGGTGGGGTACCTGAGTGTTGCCAGCGAACCCTCGGGTGCGGCGGT
>CAZJJT010000022.1:5726-19293 GCA_964546395.1 uncultured Fibrobacterota bacterium | reverse complement strand
GTGGTCCGATTCAGGTCTTCCGAGGCAATGATCTTCACATCGGGAAACGCGGCATGAATGATAGGAGCCGCAACCTTGAACATGTTGTTGTAGCAGATCCCGTTCCACCCGCATCCCGGCCCCAGCGTGTAGTTGCACGACACGTATGGTTCGTTGAACAGGGGCTCGTTCTGGAGGCTGACAGCGTATGGCGTGAAACCGAATGTGTCACGTGCAATCTCGAGCAACTTGACCCAGTGCCGGCCGTAGTCATCGTAGCGGTCGGGGAACAGGTAGTTCAGTTGGTCATTGTCCGAGGTCATGGCGATCGAGTTGTTTGCTTTCATCCAGGCCGGTGGAGTCCAGGCACACCACATGAGCCGGAATTCCTGGTTCGCGTTGCGCGCCGCGTTCACCATCTTTGCCTGGTTGGCCAGGTTGCTGCGAACACCTGCGGGGAGCGAGAAGTCACCTTCTGTCGGCTGGAACGCAGACAGCGGATCGGCTCGCACCAGGCTGTAGCCCGCATCAACTACGATCGAGTCCCAGTAGTGAACTGCATCGAGGTCAACCGTAATGTAAAACGGCCCCTGCCGCGTTGATCATCATCCCGAACCCGTCAATGGTCTGGTACTGCGTGTTCTGGTTCACCGTGACGTTGATCGCCCCGGCGTTGCCGGTCCACAGCCCGACTGTCACTGCCACGACAAGGCCGGCCCTGCCCAATGTCGCCCACATACACAACCCCCTCAGGTTGAAGTTGGCTCTCCTGGAGAACCATCACCGTCTCTGCCTGCCCCCTCAAACAAGCCGGAAATGCTGATGATCCCTCCTGCTGTCGACTTACATCTACTATAATGTATCACAAGTTGTCACGGATCGGCGTTCATTCCGCAGCGATCATGCCTGTCGTCGCACGGGTTGTGTTTGCTGTCCTGCCCGCAATATCAACGGCTTGTCCCTGTTGGCCTGACGGATGGAGTGTGACAGTCACCCTCAATGTCCTGTTGCCCGACCCGCCGGGGGCAACCCCCGCAGTCTGTTTGTTGCCCGGGACTGCGGAACTGCTGAGCGTGTCGATGGTCAACCGGACCACTTCCTTCGTCTCGGGCGCCCCTTGGATCTGTGCCCAGTAGTCCATCCAGTAGGGGAACAGACCACCCGTGCCCCGCATCGTGACAGTAGGGTAAGTGGTCTGACCCGGCCCCACAGGATTGGAGATGGAACCCAGGGTCCACGTAGTGCCAGACGAGGAAGAGTCAACCCCATGCTCGACGTTCTCCTGCTGCTGACCAGAGTTCACCAGGTAGAACAGAAACGACTCAGACACCTGCCCAGTTGTGTATGCGACTACAGCACTGGTGTGGTCCGCTGAGACCGTGAGGTCCTTGTACTGACCGCATGCTGCCAGTGCCGCCCCTAACAGAACGCTGCTCACTCGTCTCATCATCTCCCCTTCGTCTGCTGCCCCCGTACGCTCGTCGGTCGGTGGCTGGATTGAGAATATAGCCTGAGTCCTCTCCGCAACAATAGTCCAGCATGCCGCAACCCACATGCACGGTGTGGCACACTCACCTGTCGTATACTACACGCCATGACCTACACGAATCCAGTCGGCAACGGCGTCATCATGGGCGACCCGTTCGTGCTGCGACACAACGGCACGTACTACCTGTACGGCTCAAACGCCGGGGATGGGTTCAAGGCGTACCGCTCGCCCAACCTGGTTGACTGGGAGCCAGTGGGATACGTGTTCCAGCGCACTGAGGCCACGTGGGGAGCGAAGTCGTTCTGGGCCCCCGAAGTTGCACATTACCGGGACGCGTTCTACCTGGCGTACAGTGTCGCACCGTCGTCCGGGAGTTTCCGCATCTGCCTCGCACAGTCAGACTCGCCTGAAGGGCCGTTTGAGGACCTGCGCGCCCCCCTGTTCGACCCGTTGTACGGGTGTATCGACGCGCACCTGTTCATAGACAACGACGAGACACCGTACCTGTTTTACGATGAAGTCGGTGTGGTCGGCACGCCCAGCAGGACCGGGGAGCCCACCGGCTATATGTACGGCATCATTCGCGGGGTGAAGTTGACGCCCGACCTGACTGCCCTTGCGGGAGAGCCGGTGATCTGTGCCCGGGCAGAACAGCCCTGGGAGAAGCCGGACTCAACATTCTCGCGGTGCAACGAAGGGTCATTCGTGTTCAGGCACGGAAACACGTACTACATGACATTCTCGGTCAGTCACTATGCCGACCCCGACTACGCAATCGGCTATGCGACCGCCTCCTCCCCGCTGGGACCGTGGCACAAGAGCAGCGACAACCCTCTGCTGGCCAGGGATCTGTCGATCGGGGTTTCGGGGCCGGGCCACTCGTGTGTCACTCGCTCGCCCGACGGCAGCGAGTTGTTCATCGTGTACCATGCGCACGCCGATATCGAGAAGCCCGGTGGCCGGCGCGTGGTGTGCATCGACCGCCTGGTAGTGGAACCGAACGGCTCGCTGCGCGTGCTGGGACCGACACGTTCGCCGCAGCCCATTCCCTCATAGCCCCCGGCAGACTACCGCGCCTGTACGGTGGCGGCAAACAGGTTGAACTCCTCCGTGCCCAGTCGCGTGAGCCGCAGTGTGTCCGCCACGACACCTTGCGGAATCGCGAAGTTGCGCAAGTGCATCAGGCCGTAGTTCTCGCCCGGCTTGAGCGCGTAGGCATTGCGCTTCTTGTCGAGGTACTTGAATCCGCCCCCTGCCCACATGTGCTCCCCCAGCGGCGCCCACCAGTCACAGATCTGCGTTATTGACTTCAGCTCTTCGGCGAATACCACCTTCCCCCCGTGCAGCAACGCAACTTCCACCACAGGCTTCGGTGTCTTCTTGTCTATCGTCTGCCCGCCGTACACCAGGTGGATGTCGCGCACGCGGCGTGCACCGAACGCCAGCCGTACGGGCACACCCGCAGGAAGGGTGCAGTGCGTGGTACTCCGTGCAGCAAACTCGAACGGCACATCGTTCACCAGCGTGCGCTGCAACGGGATACCTCCCACGTCCGCGGCGAATGCGGCGCAGACGCCACTCATGTCGACACACGTGAACCGCGACTGCACACTGGCCGCCTCTGCCAGCAGCTCGCGCAACCCCTCGGCTACTGTGTCGTACACCGCGAGTGACACTTCGATATTCTCACGCTTGTTGTGGCGGAGCCAGACCGCGCGGTACCGCTCCCTGACGCGCTCCAATTCGAGGAGTGCAGCCCGTACGGCGGCGTGCAACGGCGCGCCCCGCAGGCCGCCGCCAACCCGGCCGGCCAGCACCAGCCTCTCGCGCACGTTGATCTCACGCAGCAGCGCCACCTCGAAGTGGTCGAGGTGTCCCCGTTCGGTCCGTGCTGCACGACGTGCGGCACGCAGCGAACCCAACGCCCCCTTCAGCAGTGTCAGGTCCTTCCTCGCCTTCTGCACGATCCCGGGTTGCGCGCACGCCAACCGCACCATCGCCGGCATCGTGTAGCGGAACAGGCGCCACGCCTGCCCGGCGCCGAGAGCGCGGCGTTCGGACGTTCTCTCGACGAGGCGTGCGAGGCCCGGCAATACCGCCCCGTAGAACGTCTGTTCGAAGCGCGGTTCGAACCGCGGCGCCGGCGTCGTGCCGCGCCAGCTTACCTCGGCGTAGTAGGCATACAGGTTCCAGCAGAGGTCGCGGGAGTTCTCATAGCCGTTGTCACCCCACATCGAACAGCCGAAGCCCGCGCCGTTCCACCGGCCCATCACCCCGGTCCATCGGTCGATACAGCCCTTGCCGCGCGAGAACTCCGGCAGAAACGCGCACCAGTTGCTGTAGCCCGCGAGACCGGTCGGGATCACTCCCGCTTCTGCGTATCGCTCGGTGTTGCGCTGCGGATCGCCGTAGTTCCATTCCACTGGCACGATAGTCTTCGGCAAGAGCTTCAGTCTCTCGATACCGAAGTGGTTCTTCCACATGTCCACCCACATCATCATGAGCTTGCCGTGCTTCCGCAACTCGGCCGCGCACCACCGTGCATGCCGTGTCAGGCTTTCCTCGTCAACCCCCTGCGTCTCGTCAAAGCACGCGTGAAACAGCGGGCTGTCGGGAAACAACTCGCACACGTCACGGATAACCTTCCTGAGATACGGGTAGAGCGCTTTCTTCGACGGGTCGTACGAGGACGGCTCCTGGAACACTTCCTTGGCGTACCTGCGGTACCGCGGGTTCTGCAGCAAGTTCTCCTGGTGACCTATGAGCGAGTAGGTCGGGAACACCGTGACATTGTACTTCCTCGCTTCCGCCAGCATCGCTTTCACCTCACCCGCCGTCAGCCTGCCACGCCTCTCACCGATGTCCGGAAACGACTTCAGGTACAGCACATCCTCCATGTACGGCGTGTAGTACTTGACTTTGTAGTACGAGAGCAGGCGGATGATGCGCTTGAAGTCGGCAAGACGCGAGATCTGCTTGCGCGAGATATCGTCGTGGTGGTAGCGAAGCCGGTACGCGGGCCAGTCGGTGATGCGCACGCAGGGAGCAGTGCCGTTGACCATGAGCTGCTGCAGTGTGGTCAGCCCCCAGAACAGGCCGTCGAGGTCACGGCCGACCACCACGGCACCGTCGGCAGCCACGTGCAGCACATAGCCCTCGGGCTTGTCGGGCGGCGCGGGGATGCGTGAGGGCGGCGCCCCGATAACACACGTGGGCAGGCTGCTCGCCTTGCGGAACACGGCCGCGATGCCGATTTCTTTCAGCTTGTGACGGATACAGGCGGTGGCCGGGGCGCCCGTGACGATCGCCGTGCTGCGCCGAAGCGTGCAGGTGCCTTGGGCTTTCACAACCGAACGCGGGTACGGAACGAGATTCATCGGTTCACCTCCGGAGGTCGGGGGCACGGCATGGACCCACTTGACCGTCCGCCAAAATACCTAACAGGTGATGTCTGGCGAATGGGGAGTGTTTTTCTGGCAACACAACGCCTTATACACTACAATAGTGTACTGGGTCGGCCAACTGGGGAGTGCGCCGGCTTCACACCTGTGCCACGGGACGTTATCCCGCACCACTATCAGGGGAGGGTCACATGAAACGCTTCGCGTATGCTGCACTCGCTGCGCTGGTCTGCTGGGGAGGCAGCCGGGCAGCCAACGTATCGGTCAACACCGGAACCGAATACCAGACCATCGAGGGGTTCGGATTCTTCGACAACATCACGGCCTGGACCTACCGGCAGGGCCCGTTCTATGTCAGTATCGACCTTGACTCCATCGATTTCTGGGGCACGCTGGCAAACGACCTCGGGGCAAGCATGGTCCGCTTCGAGCTGCCGCCGGGCTACCTTTCCGAAGGTGGTGCGTACAACCTTGATGCGCGCGACGGGCTTGCGCTCACCGCCAACGACCAGTTTTCTCACGCGAACAAGTTCAAGGCTCGAGGCCTCTCACGGTTCATCTATACCGTGTGGTCCCCGCCGTGCTGGATGAAAGTCGGAGATATCTGCAACAACGGTACCGCTCTCGAGTCCCAGTACTACGGCCAGTTCAGCGACATGCTCGTCCACTTCGGACAGAATTTCAAGACGCACACCGGCCTCGACCTCTACGGGATCAGTCCGCAGAACGAATCACGCTGGGTAGAGCCCTACAACTCCTGCGTATACACGCCTACGCAACTGCGCGACTTGGTGAAGATCCTCGGGCCGAAGGTTGACGTCGGGCTGCCGAGCACGCGGATCTACTACGCCGAGCACATGGGCTGGGACTTCGGATACTTCGAGAACACGGTCCGATCGGACCCTGCGGCTCTCGCGGCGGTGGACCGGTGGTCATTCCATGGCTACTCCGACGGCGTGCAGGCCGACCCCGGCTCGTACCAGGGCGTGACAGCCACCGACAAGGCGATCTGGATGACAGAGACATCGGGGTTCGACAACTGGCTCGACATGGCAATGGATATCCACAATTGCCTGTACTACGCGAAGGTGTCGGCGTGGGTACACTGGGCCATTGCCGGCAACTTCTACGACAACAGCAACGGCAACAAGACCGACCTGTGGTATGCCGCAAAGCATTTCTATCGCTACATCCGCCCGGACGCCAAGATGGTGTCGGCGAGTTCGAGCAACGGCACCGTCGCGGCAAGTGCGTACACCCATGCCGGCAACAACACGCAGACCCTGGTGTTGATCAACCGGGGCGGCGCCGAGACGATCAGCCTGAGCGGACTCAGCGGGAGTTTCACGATCTACCAAAGCACTGGAACTGCCAAGGACCAGGTCGTGGGGACTGTTGCCGGCAACGGATCGTTCACGATGCCGGGTTCGAGCATCGTCACGCTGTACAACGGTGATGTCACGAACACGGCCTTGCCCCGGGCGAACTCGACGGGTCGCGTACGGTCGGTTGCCGGTACTGCGCAGTACCGCGTGCACACACTTGACGGGCGGGTGGTGAATACAAGGGTGCCGCACGCGACGGCAGGGGCATTCGTGGCGGTGCCGGTCGGTGTCCACCATGCTGCGCAGTTCATAGTGAGGTAGACCGGAAGTGGTCCGTGCCCTGCTGGTGTCGTGTCTCGCCGCAGCCGTCCTCTGGGTCGGGTGCGGTGATGACACTACCGCCAACGCCGACCCTGCGCCCTGCAGCGCCGGCCCGGTGGCCGACACGTGTGCATCGGTACGTCAGGCATACGCGCAGAACCTGCTCTTCAGCGAGTTCAGTATCGGTGTCACGGCGCCCACCGACTGGATGAACGAAACGCGGGCCAACCACGGGTGCCGCTGGCGATGGCTGGCGCAGTATTTCTGCGGCGGGGTCGCCCATGGCGAAGATGACGCCCACCACGGCTGGGAAGAGATATTCCAGCGCCCGTGGAACCAGTGGGTCAACCCTGACAGTATCCCCGGCATGTGGGGCCGGCTGCGCATCGAAGACGCCATCGACAACGGTTTCATGCCATGGATCACGATGTACAACCTGAGTCAGTCGGCACCCGCCCTGTACTCGCCCGGCCCGGCCCAGGCGGCGCCGTACAACGCGAAAATCCCCTCGACCATGCGCGCCTACTTCGAGCAGTTCAAGCTCCTGTTCCAGATAGTGGCCGAGTATCCCACGCAGCCCATCGTGGTGCATGTGGAGCCCGACGAGTGGGGACACCTGCTGATCAGTGTCACTGGTGAAACGCTGGACCCGGAAGCCGTCTATGTGAGTGTCGGCAGTTGCGGCATGCCCGAGGTGTGTGACTTGCCGAACAACGTCGTCGGCTACGCCAGGGCAATTCGCCGACTGCGCGACACGTACGCGCCCTGCAACGCTCTTCTGTGCGTAAGCCCCTCGCCGTGGTCCCCCGACTTCCGGCTGTCGGCACAGAACTGGTACGACATGTTCGTGACCTGCGGGATTAATGACTGGGATCTGGCGGTGTGCGAAACCGGCAGCGCCGACCTGGGCCAGGGCGGGCAACCCCCGCCCTATTCGGCAAGCACGGGCATGGCCGGCGGCATCGACCACGTGATACAGTGGACCAGCAGTCTGAGCACGCTGAGTGGTCTGCGGTTCGTGATGTGGCAGATCCCCATCGGCAACACCTATTACCTGAGCTGCAACAACACGCCCGGCCACTACTGTCACAACTCGGCGCAACTGCTCTTCGAGGGCTATCCCTCGACAAACGCCCGCATCAGCACCTTCGCCAGTGGCGGCGGTATCGGCCTGATATTCTCGGCCGGCCAGGACGCTTCGACCCGCATGTGGGACAGCATGGAAGACGGGGTGACCAACCCGGCGCAGATAGTGGGCAACCTGGGCAACGTGTCGCAGTATGCCGACGATGACGGCGGGTACATCAGGCTGCAGTCAGCGAACTACTTCGCGAACACGGTAGCACTCCCCTAATCACGAATCGTCGGCCCCGCAGGTCGTTCAGTGTTCGGTCGGCGCACACTCCCCCGCTCGACCAGGGCCCCCTTCACCTGTGTCTCGTGGACACCAGACAGTGTCCGCTTGTGCGAGAGGGGCCGGAGGACGAAGTCGAGCGAGCGGTGAATGGCCGCCGGAACACCGAAGTCATATGAGGTCAGCTCTTCCTGCGACGCTTCCACGGTGTTGTCGAACCCCACGACGGACAGCTCGCGCGGCGAGTACCCTCTGCTCCTCAGGAAAGTCAGGCAGCGGAGCGCCGTCTCGTCGTTGGCGCCGACATACGCCGTGAACCCTCCCCGGTCGAGCGCCTGTTTGCACAGGGGCACGACCGCGCGGTAGAGTCCTGCCGAGTCGATGACCCCCGGGTACCTCAGGCTGAGTTCATGCCAGACCGCCCCCATCTGGGCAGGGTCCTCCTGCACAGCGTTTCTCTCCACGAGATCTGCCAACCCGGTGATGGCGTCGTAGAGCGGCCCCGTGCCTTCGCGGCTGGTTTGCCACAGCCCCTTCGGATCGCTGACAGCGAAGAAGCCCTGGACAGCCGAGGGGAACCCGGCCGCGGCAAACACGCTTCGCATCCCGGCGAGGCGGGGGGCAACCCAGTCGCCGTTCTCAACCGGTGAGAGAAACGCAACATTCGTGTGCCCTCGTTCGAGCAAATGGTGAGCGACCGCAACACCGGCCTCGTAGTTGCGCGCGGTGCGCACGACCGCTGTGGACCGGCCGTGGTGATGACTGACGAATGCGGTCTGTTCGGTGTCCGACGCCATGACGGCCGCGGGTTTCCCCGTGTCGACAATCATGCGCCACGCGGGTTCAAGATCACTCGACATGGTAACCGGCCAGACGACGAACCCCAGCACGGGCGTCGCGTGCGACAGCGCACCGTCCCGGTCGCTGTCAACGACGAGGTCCTGCTCGAGGTAACTGAGACGCACGTGTGAGACTCCCAACTCCAGGGCAGCGCACGCCGACTCGAACAGGATCAGGTTCTCGTGGAACCGCGGCGGCAGCCGCCCCTCTATACCCTCCATGGGGACTCGTGTAACCAGCGCGACGCGCTGGCCCCGGCGAGTACTGCCGTACCCGCACACTCTGAACCCACTGCCGACTCTCTCGAGCAGCCCCTCGGTCCTCAGCGATTCGAGCGCCTTTTTTGCGGTCACAAACGACACACCGAACCGACGACGCAACTCCTTGACAGACGGGATCCGTGAACTGGTTCCGCAGGTCCCGTCGTGCACGGCGCGCCGGATGGCGTCTCGCGTGCGTTCCCAGGCAAACTGCCGGTCGGCTGCGGCCGCGGGAGTGTCTCGCGCCGTTCCGCTCGCACCAGTCGATGCCGAGCACCGCACAGACAGACCACTCCCCCGGCGTGAACCCACGAGCCCCGCCGCGACATATTCGTGCGACACGCTCCACATGGTTCTGCTGCTGACGCCCGCCGCTGAAGCGAGGCTGCTCAGCGAAGGCAAACGGGAACATCCTGCACGTCCCGCCTGCGCGATCGCCTGAGTCAGCGCCTGGCGCGCCCTCTCCCTGGCTCGTTGTCGCCCCATGAGTCCCACTCAAGAGTATCGCAATATTGCGTATCTCTGCTACCAAATATAGCACACAAGTGGGCTTCGGATATGGAATTCCGGCATCTTCATTGGAGACGGCAGCCCGCAGACGGCTCCGTGGGGGAGCAGGCACCACACAGGAGGGGAAGCGCCATGACACCGAGAACCAGATACCTGTCGGTACTGACCATCGTTCTGCTGCTGGCGGCGGCACGTGCATGGGCCCTTGACGGCATGGTGCTCATGACCGACAGCGACTACCGGCTGTTCGTGAAGTACCTCTCGAGCGGTGCGGAAGTCACCATCCAGGATGCCGGGGTAAGCTCGGCCACGTTCGCCCCGGACGGACGGAAGGTCGCGTTCATCAACAACTCCCAGGATGAGTGGGGCCGCATCGTCGAGCTCTGGACCGCGGACATCGACGGGTCGAACAGGGTGAAGGTCATGGACGACAACACGTTTCGTGGCGCGAACCAGCCGGAGTGGTGCACCGACGGGTACATCTACTTCTCGCGCGGGATGCCCACGATCATGCGGGTGCCGCAGAGCGGCGGGTCCGCGGAGGTGGCCTACACGGCTCACACGGGGACTGTGACGCCGGTGGGGGGGTATCTGGACGAACACCTTGGCGATTTCCAGATGTCGCTTGACGGGACGCGGGGCACAGCGACGGTGAAGCGGTTCACCGACGGTGGTGCATCGATGGGATTCTCGCAGATGGCCATCCGTCTCGACCTCCAGGAGCAGTATTCGATTGTCAGCCCCTGTCAGGGAAGCATTTCGCCCAATGGTGACCGGCTATCGGTATCGGGTGAGGGGCATCGCATCTACCGTATTCACACCTGGGATATCCCGTTCGTCGACTATGGCGATGACGGTGACACGTACAACGGCTGCTTCCAGGGACAGTTCTTCACCACCAAGAAATGTCCTGAGGAACTCGACGTCATGCTGTTCGGGTACGAACTGCGCGACATGCTGCACCTTGGCAGCGGCTGGGACGGGACCGAGGAAATTGGCAGCCCGCACTGGTCGAGTACCGACGAAGACATGTTTCTGTTCTACGGCGTGCTGAAATCCACCGGTGCGTGGGCGTACCGTATCTCCACCCGCGAGTATCACAACGTCGGTCCCGACGGCACCGTCCCCTGGGACTACTTCCCGACCGAGATCACGCCGGCAACCCCGTTCACACTTGCTCCCCGGGCGGTGATCTTCGACTGCGCACCGGGCGCACCCGCCCCGGCAGCCCGGGTGGTCAGGTTGACAAGCGCAAGCGCCATGACCACGCCGGCGGTTACGGGCGCACCCGCGTGGCTCCTGGTTGCGACGAGCATGGTTGACGGCAGCACGTGTGAGCTGAGCAATGCACTCGATATCGGGGCGATGCCGGCTGAGGGCTCGTACGAGGCGACAATCACGGTGGTTCCCGGCGGCAGCACAACTCAGTTGACCTACACGGTGGCGTTGCGGGTCGGCCCGCCGGTCCAGGGCCCCATCGTGATCCATTCCCCCGCAGGCGCTGAGAGCTACGAAGTGGGCGACACACTGACGGTGCGGTTCAGCGCCGACAGCATCCTGATTCCCGGCACGCTGGTGGCGCTGAGCGTCGATGGTGGCGAGGGCTACTTCCTGCTCCACGCGGGGACCTCGTACGAAACCGGGACCAACGTCGAACTCAACTACGTCATCCCGGCCCAGGTCAGCGTCCAAGGCTCGATGCGGAGCCCGGTGTCGAGTCAGTGCGTGGTGCGGGTCATGCGCTACCCGAGCGGGTACGACGAGTACTCCGGGCAGTTCTCCATCGAGGCGAGCACCGCCTCTTCACGCCTGGCACGCCTTGCCGGGATCAAGCCTGCACGTGTCACCGTGGTCCAGGGCGGCTCAGGCCTGGTGTTGGGCATACAGACATCCGCCGCGGGAAGCGGACACGTGCTGGATGTGAGTGGGAAGATAGTGCAGTCGTTCCGCGTGGCCGAAGGGTCCCAGGCGGCCCGACTGCGCCCGCTGAAAGCGGGTCGCTACGTGCTGCTCCTCCCCTCCGGAACTGGCCGCGCCGAAGCGACAACAGTGCTCCTGGGTATCCGCTGAGCGTGACACATCAGTGGCGACGGAGGGGGTCAGGTTGTCTGACGTTCGTTCACGTACCCCTCGAGCGAGATCGTCGGGCGCGACCGGTTCCTGCCGCGATGGTTGTATGTCAGGAGGAAGTTGAGCGTTGCCTGTGCGAGGCCCGACGGGTCGAAGCTGTAGCTCGAAAGCCGCTCGACGAACGCCTCGAGCGAATCGTCGAATCCGACCACTGCAGTGGCCTGCGGCACGGCAACATCGTGCCGTCGCAGGAACCGCAGGGCCTCCACCGCGACCGTGTCGTTGTTGCATACCCACACGTGTGCCTCCGGGTCCGCAATCGCCCGCTCGAACAGACCCTGCAGCCGTGGTGCGTCGAGCCGGCGTCGCACCATTTCGCGGAACGCTGCATACTCGAGGGCCCCGTAGTGTTCATAGACACTCCGGATCTCGCGCCGAGCCGCAGCCGAGAGTGACGCGCTGTCGACCACCCGCTGCTCTTCAAACACCGACACTGCCCCGTATTTGCCGGCCCTCTCGTACGCATCGATGAGCCCGTCACGACGCCGCTGCGAGTACCGCGCGCTGCCGTAGGGCGACACGTATGCTGCGCGACCGTAGCCACGGGAGATGAGGAACCGCCCGACGACGGCGCCGTCCGCAGGCGAACTGCCGGTGGCAAACACCTGCAGCGCACTCGTGTTGCATGCGGGAGCGGCAACGGTGTCGCTCTCCGATACGAAGGCGACCGGAAGTCCCTTGCCAAGAAGGAGCTCAACCACAGATGTCAGGACAGACTCCCCCAGGCCGATGTCCCACACGATTGCACCAACCGCGTTGCCGTGTTCGTGCAGCACCCCCTGCAGGCCTTCCAGTTGTGCCCCCGTATCCGATGGCAACGGGGCGAAGGGCACGACACGCAAACGAAGGCTGTGGCGGGCACAAAGCGACTCCACGGCACGCAGATTGTCGCGAGTACGCGGTGTGCCCATCTCGATCTGGCCACGCCCAAACGCAACGAGAAACACCGATGCCCCCACCGTCGTCGTGCCCGGTAGCGCCACCCGGTACCAGCGACCGCGGCGCTGGAGGGTCTGCGACGCCAGCAAGGCTTGCAGCGCCTTGCGGACGGTCGCAGGCGCCACACCATACCGTTCGCACAACTGCTTGCAGCCGGGAAGTCCGCTACCGGCAACGTATGTGCCATGCTCGATACCCGCCACGATCCCCTGCCGCACGTGTTCCCACACGGGGAGATGGCAGGAACGCTCACGGGAGCGCTCAGCCGCATGTGCGCTCGCTGTCCCGGCGACGAACCACTTGCCGGATTCGTGACGAAGAAGCCCGGATGCCGCGAGCGTGCGCAACCCCTTCCAGAGCGTCACCGTCGAGACACCGGCACGATGCCCAAGCTCACGGTATGAGGGCAGACGAGTCTCGCCCCGTGCCCGCATCCTCGACACAAGCGCACCCAGGTAGCGGGTTGTTCTCTCAAGAGCTGGAGAACGCGTCATCCGTTGACTCCCTTCCGCCTGCCATCATCATTAATTTTTTAATGCTAATATAGAACCAATGCCGCACAAAGCCGTGTTCTTTCCCTGGAGCGAACGCTATGATCACCATAGTACAGAAGTCTCCGGCTCCCAACAGTCACCCCAGGGGGGTGTATGCGCGTATCCGACACGTCTTCAAACATGCTTCTCACGTGGGTTCTGGCCGCAGCACTCCTTGGCCCGCAGGTATCCTCCGGTGCAGACTGGCCGGTGTGGCGGTGCACCCCGAACCGCAGTGCGACGACGTCCGGTGCGCTGGCGGGAACGCTGCACCTGCAGTGGACACGTGACTACCCGCAACTGACTCCAGCCTGGCCCGACCAGTTGGAGCAGGGATGGTCCGCGCCCGGTCTGCTCTACTTCGATGTCGCGTATGAACCGGTCGTGGCGGGAAACACGATGATCGTGGGCTCGTCGTACGCCAATCGCGTCACCGGCATCGACGTCGTGACCGGCGCCGAGACATGGCGCTATCACACCGGCGGG
>CAZJJT010000022.1:3680-5716 GCA_964546395.1 uncultured Fibrobacterota bacterium | reverse complement strand
TGGTCTGGTTCCTGTCGAGTTTCCCCGCAGCGCCCGCCGGTGCGGTTGGCCCCGGCGTGTGCCGGCGGGCGAGCGTACGTGGCCTGTGATGACGGCTACCTGTACTGCCTGAATGTAGCCACGGGCGCCCTGGTGTGGAAGTTCCGTGCGGCTCCCAAGCAGCGCTTCCTGCTGGGCAACGGGCGTCTCACCTCGGCCTGGCCGGTACGCGGCGGTCCGGTGATCGACCGGTACGAGCGCAGTCCCAGCGTGTTTGCTGATGCGGTCTATTTCAGCGCGGGCATCTTCCCGTTCGAAGGGGTATTTATCTATGCGCTTGACGCGCAGACGGGAGAGGTGCTCTGGGTCAACGACGCCACCAGCGCGGTCTGGATGAACCAACCTCACAACACGCCGAGTTTCGCCGGCCCCGGCCCACAGGGCTACTTTGTGTCGATTGACGACCGGTTGATCGTGCCCGGTGGCCGTTCGGTGCCTGCGGGATTCGATCGCACAACCGGCGAGATGCTGTACTATAACCTGGCAACGTACGGTCAGCGCGGCCAGTTCTTCGTCACGGCAAGCGGCACCAATTTCTACAACAGCGGGTATGCGTACGATATCAATACTGGCCTGGAGACCGGGAACTCGATCCCCGACCCGTACGGCACCGCGCCGCGCATCATAGCCGGCGGCGTTGTCTACAGGGTCGGGAGCACGGGCGACGTGAAGACCGACGGGAGCACCTGGAGCAGTGGCGTGCTGCCGGGGACGGTGCGGGTGATTCTGTCCGCGGCAGACAGGCTCTTCGCGGTCACCCGCGAGGGACGTATCTACTGCTGGGGACCGGCGGCGACCACACCTGTCGCGCACGCGTATGCCACCACGCCCGCACCAGCACCCGACCAGTTCACGACCACCGCAGCGCAGGTCCTTTCGTCCAGTGGCACGTCAGCCGGCGTCTGCGTAGCGCTGGGCATCGGCACGGGCCGGCTCATCGAAGAACTCGCGCGGCAGTCGCAACTGCACGTGGTGGCGTTCGACCCCGACTCCACGAAGGTAGAGCGCGTGAGGGCGCATCTCGATTCAGCCGGGCTGTACGGAACGCGGGTGTCGATCAACGTCGGGTCGATCCTTGACATGCGTATCTCGCCGTACATGGCCGACCTGGTTGTGTCGGAGGACATGGCGGCAGCGGGCGTCTCGGGAGCCGTGTCGTTCGTGTCGCGTGTGTTTGACCTGCTGCGCCCCTATGGCGGCGCCGCCTATTTCCCGGGGGCCAACATGGCCCAACTCCAGGGCTGGCTCACGCAGGCCCGGTGTCCATACGCGCAGCTCTCGCAGTCGGGCAGCGACGTGGTGCTGTTGCGACCGCGCGGACCTGCCGGGGCCGACAACTGGACCCACCAGTACCACGATGGCGGCAACACTGTCGTGTCGAACGACGAACTGGTGAAGGCGCCGCTGGGCCTGTTGTGGTTCGGGGGCCCGACTCACTTCGACGTGCTGCCGCGGCACGGCCACGGCCCCTCGCCGCACGTCGCCGATGGCCGGCTGTTCATCGAAGGGCCGAACATGGTCCGCGCGGTTGACGTCTACACGGGCCGTCTGTTGTGGCAGAAGACAATCACAAGCGTGGGACAGGCGTACAACAACACCAGCCATGAGGCGGGTGCCAACGGCATCGGCAGCAACTTCGTCTCGTGTCCCGATGCCGTGTACGTGTTGAGCGGAACCGCATGCCTGAAGCTTGACGCTGCCACGGGCAACGAACTCGGTCGGTTCACACTGCCGAACGGACCTGCCGGCTCGCCCCCGAAGTGGGGCTACATCGTGGTAAGTGGAGACTACCTCGTTGCCGCTTCGGGGCCGCTGCGTTACGACTCGGGAGTCATCGGTACCTCGGCTTCGCAGAACGGCGTGGCCAGTGTCGAACTCGTGGCCATGGACCGCCACAGCGGCTCGGTGCTGTGGCGCAAGACAGCCCGGAACGCGTTCCGCCACAACACGATCAGCGCCGGCAATGGCAGGGTGTTCTGTATCGACGGGCAGCCGTT
>CAZJJT010000022.1:0-3670 GCA_964546395.1 uncultured Fibrobacterota bacterium | reverse complement strand
ATCGACACCCTTGGCTTGCTCAAGAGCGCGGCTGCCGCCGCGATACTGCCGGCACGGCTGTTCGCGTTCGACCTCGCGACGGGCGATACGGCCTGGTCGACCGGCGACAACGTGTACGGTACGTGGACCGGCTACTCGGCGGAATACGACCTGCTGGTGCAGGGCACACGCGACTCGCGCGACATGCTGACGGCAGAGCCCTCCAACAGCCGCGTCATTGCCTACCATGGCGCCACGGGCGTCGTGGCGTGGAACCAGAGCTTCGGCTACGGTGGCCCACTGATGATCCACGATCGCACGCTGCTGCTCCATGACGGCTACAATGCCCGCGACCTTCTTTCGGGCAATTCCCTCGTGCTTACCGAAGCGCTTGTCGGCGGCGGCCGTCCACTCCGCTACACGCGCAGCTACGGCTGCAACACCAACATTGCCTGCCGTAATCTTGTGGCGTTCCGCTCGGGTGCAGCAGGCTACTACGACCTCAAGCGTATCGGAGGCACCGGCAACTTCGGGGGATTCAAGTCCAGCTGTACCTCGAACCTGATCCCGGCCGCCGGCCTGCTCAATGCACCGGACTACACGCGGACCTGTGTGTGCCGGTACCAGAACCAGACGTCACTGGCGCTGGTGCATATGCCGGACGTGGAGCAGTGGACGTTCGACAACTACTCGATGCCCTCCGGTCGCGTGCGCCGCATCGGCGTGAATCTGGGTGCACCCGGCGACCGCCGTGAGGACAACGGCGTGCTGTGGCTCGAGTATCCCGGCGCCGGAAGTCCGTCACCCGCACCTGCGATCACGGTCAACCCCGGGGCGGCCGCGTACTACCGCCACCACTCGGCCCGGGTTACCGACGGACCGCTGCCGTGGGTCACGGCGTCAGGGGTCGAGGGTGTGTCATCGGTGGTCATCCCGCTGGGCGCCACATCGGCTTCCACCTATGTCGTCCGCCTCTATTTCCTCGAGCCCGAGCCGCTGGCGGCAGGGCAGCGCGTGTTCGACGTGGCAGTACAAGGGCACACTGTGCTGAGCAATTTCGACGTTGTCCAGCAGGCGGGCGGGGCCTGGCGCTCGGTCATGCGCGAGTTCCGCGACGTGCAGGTCAGCACCGATCTCACCGTCTCGCTCACCGCTCGCACGGGTCAACCGATCCTCTCTGGTGTGTGCGCGGTCGATCAGGCCGCGTTTGGCGACTCGCTGGAAGCCGTACCTACGGCGATGCTCAGCCCGATCATCGGCACGGTGCTGAACGAAGGAGAGACGTACTGGCTGGTTGGTGAAGGCAGAGATCTGCAGTGGTCCTACGATGCCGACAATGACGGGGCGGGCCAGGTGGCCATCGATACCGGCGCCGCCGTGCCGTTTGTCGTGCCGTCCGGAATCGCCGCGCCCCTGACACTCACCCTGACTCTCGCGGGAACCGACGGTACGGTCACGCGCATGTTCAGCGTGCGGCCGCAGAGCGTTGCGGTATCAATCGGTGCGACCAGCACCCCAGGCCGCGTCCATGCCCCGGCACAGTCGGTGTCGGCGAGCGGTTGGTCGGCCGCCCCCGAAAACACACCTGTGCGCAGGCAACCGGTGTTCGATGAGCCAGTGCCGCTGTTCCCCGCCGCACCGCACGCGCAGCCGGCATCGGTGTGGGCCCCCATGCCCGAGGCATCGACGGACAAACGGGACCAGACCGCTACCTGGCGTGACGATGATGACCACAGTGGCGAATCGGTTCCTGTCCCCGCCGACTACCGGCCGGCGGACATGGAGTGGCACAGCACCGTTCCGTGTCTCGACATGGCCTCGGTAACCGCAAGTTCCGAGCGTAGACACCATGCCGCCGCGGGTACCGTCGACCGCGATCTGCGCAGCCGTTGGAGTCCGGCGGACAGCGGTGCACAATGGCTGAGCTGTGACCTCGGCACCGTGCGCGCGGTCAGTGCCGTGTCGGTGCTGTGGTACCGTCGCACCGGGGAATCCGCCATGCGCATCGAGCTGTCGGAGGACGGGCAGCGGTTCACGGCTGCCGACGATGGCGTGCTGAGCGGCAGCGGGACGCATACGACGCTGCGGACCTTCGTGCCGAGTGAAGCGCGGTACGTGCGGGTGGTGTTCAGCCCGAACGACGGTGCGTACTGCCCTTCAGTGTACGAAATCGCGGTGCACGGCGAACCGTCGGGCCTTGCCGGCAGGTAGCACGGGCTCCTGCGGTGCGGTGCTCCGCATGCTAGCGCCCCACCGCCACGGCATTCACATACACACCGTCAACACGGTCGCGGACTGTCATGTCGCCCGGGTCGAGTTCCACCACCGAGTTCGTTGGCCCGTTGATTAACACACACATCAGTCGCTGACCATACACCCGCGCCCAGGTCAGCGACTCGACGCCCTGCGCGAACGACGCCTGCCCCACCGTGCTGCCATCCTCCGGTGACACCTTCAGCAGCGCGTGCGTCCCCGTGCGCATCGATACCCACACGCCGCGCGTGCTCGCTGTCATAGACTCGTCGCCGCGACTCACCCCCGCCACTGCCACGCGGGAGCTCACCGCACGGTCCGACGGCCGGACCACCACCAACTCGCGCCGCGCCGCGATGTACACGTATACGCTGGCCCCGTCGTAACCCACCGTGGCCCTGCCCGACCCGTCACCCGTGTCAACGTCGATCGGCACGCTCGTCGCGGCCAGGAGGTCGACCTCGTGCAGTCGCAGCGGGTTGGTGCTTGTCACGTACATCCTGCTCCCCGCCGGACACATCGACAGCGCCCGGCTCGAGTCGGTACCACCGCCGAGCGCCACCGTGACATCCATCGTGTTGCTCGCCGTGTCGATGCCGAACAGCGCGAGCCCGCCGCTCCCAATCGCCCACACTCGTCCTGCCGCGGTCTCGAGTTCCTCTACCGTTCCCGCCTGCTGGCTCGCGGCGGTCGCCGTGATCGCGGCGGGCTTGGTGACTGTAGCTGCGCTGTCGAGGAACGGTTCGATCCGCTGGACCCCGGCCGACATACCTCCCGCTATCCAGACGAAGCGTCCCGTGGCAGCCACACATTCGTAGATAGAGAACCCGATGTCCACCACGTGCAGGACAGTGTCATTCATGTCTATGCCGCGGAGTCCGCCCATGGTGCCGACGGTCCACACCAGTCCGGCCGGGTCCACACTGTCATCGAAGGGAACGGCGGACGGCCCGGTCCCCGAACCGTCCTCGGAACACGATACCGCAAACAGCACGACTCCACAGAGACTCATCGCCAGACGCTTCACAGGCTTCCTCCCGCACCAAGGTGATCCCCCCGCCCAATCTACATGTGTAGCTACCCACACCGTACGCATGAGCGATATTTCGGGCGTACTGCCGTACCCACCTTCTCCTCGGGAGCCGACCATGAGCAAGGCACTCAAAGGACTGCTGCTGTCGGGACTGCTGCTTCCAGGCCTGGGCCAGATCGTGCTGGGACGGAAGCGGCGCGGCTACGCGATGATCGGCGTGGTGGCAGCCGCGGTCGTCGCGATACTCGTGAAAGCCACTCTTGAGGCGGTCGCGGTGATGGACACGCTGGTCCAGGAGACCGGTACCATCGATGTCACCGCGGTGTCGCAGGTCGCACACCAGTGCGTCTCGCCCGCCGACAGCGCCCTGTGCATGGGACTGCTGATCCTGATCGTGGTCTGCTG
>CAZJJT010000021.1:0-19469 GCA_964546395.1 uncultured Fibrobacterota bacterium | reverse complement strand
CGTCTGCGCACCACCCATGTTGATTGCCACCACGGTCATAGTCTGGTCCTGCGCGTGCGTGAACCCCGCGACGAACAGATTGCTCGCACTGGCATCGGCCACGTTGCACATGACAGCGCCCGGACGGACGTAGCGGTAGAAGTGCTTCAGCGTTGAGCCCTTCTTGGTGAGCGCGGTCGTGGTCACCAGGTCACCGGAGCCGTACCACCATACCCAACCCTTCAACTTCCCGTATTTCACCGCGGCGAAGACGGAGTTGATGCTCTCCACAGCGCCGTTCCAGTCCGACCCCGTCCCCGAAGTCTCGGTCATCCAAAGCGGCTTGCCTGCGTTGAACAGGTTGTTGCCGAGGCCCGTCCACAGCGACGCTGCCTGCGAAGAGGGTGTCGGGTTCACCCCGTCGTTGTAGCCGTGTACCGCGATGATGTCCACGAGGCGTCGGGCCATCGTATCAGCCATGATGCGCCCGATAAACGGACGTGCCGCCCAGGCGGTCAGCATGTCTTCCGCGCCGAAGAACTTGACGTTGGGATACTGGGCCTTCACGATCGGGGCAGCAATCTTGACCATGTCACGGTACTGCTCCGGCGTGTAGACCGTCGAGTTGTAGAACTCCTCGAACGCCGGTTCGTTTTGCGGACTTAACGCGTAGAGATCGACCCCCGCGTCCGCGTACTTCTGCACGCCGGATCGGAGCCAGGCACCGTACTCGTCGTAGTACTGGGCCTCGAGCGAACCGCCGTTCTTGAGACTCCGGTTGGTCTTCCACTGCGACGGAGCGCTCCACACACTGAAGATGAACTTGAGGGGAACATTGAGCTGGTCAGCCTTGGCTTTCAGCGACTGTACCATGCCGACCTGCTTGGCCCAGTTAGCGTCCTGGTTGCTTTCCTCCGAGAAGTACTCGTTGCGCCAGATCGTGATGCCGAGGTCGTTGAGAATCAGGTTCCCCCAGGCATCGCTCCAGAACGGTCCACTGCTCCACCAGACAGCCATGGGCCCGAAGAACCCGAACCCATCGATGGTCTGGTACTGCTGCGACAGATCCACCGCCACGTCAGTCGCACCGGCGCACATGGCCGCGGCGCACACTACGACAACCGCTCTCAACGCCCGAAGACGAGCACGCATACCACACCTCCCCTGGATTTTGGCAGAGAGCCCCTGCCGACACACGCTCAGCGGGCCCCTACCCGCTGTCCCCAGTCTAATTGTATCGCATCACACGGTAGGCCGCAAGGCGCAGAAACGCTCACGTTCCACTGAATATGGCACGGCGTTTCCTTGGCCCTCAGGGGCTGTGTTTGGAATACCAGACAATCTTGCGAGCGCCGTTCGGCGGAACGTATGTTCCGCGCCCAGGAGGAACGTACATGCCGGATACCGGTGAGACCCTCGCTCTCGGCCCTCTCTCGTTCTCGCTTCAGCCCAACGACGCTGTGCTCATGCAGTGTTGCGGGGTTTCTGCCGCGCCCACCCACCGCGGCGCTCCGTTCCGCACGCTCGGGCCAGCCTATCTGCGGACCAGCCTCGGACGGTTTGAGGCGGGTGACTTCCGTGCCGACTCCCGTGCTGTCAGCGACGGTTCGCTCTCTGTGCGCTACCGGGTGGGGACTGCCCCGCTGCGCTACGAATCGACGTGGACCGTCGAGGTGGCGACGGGGGTCGTACGTCGCGAAGACACGCTGTGCAACACCGGAAGCGAACCAGTGGCAGTCACGGCCTGCCTGGCACGCTTCGGGTTCACACCAGCCGACTACGAGCTCTACTGCCAGTCGAGCCGATGGGTACACGAGAACCAGGGGAGCTGGGTACCACTGCACACCGGTGTGGTTGAGCTCGGATGTCAGGGCGGCCGCACCACGCAAGGCTCTTCACCCCTTGCGTGTATTCGCGAGCGTGGCGCGGGCTACGGCATGGCCTTCCACGTGCTTCCCCGCGGCAACTGGAGCATTCGCCTGTCGCTGCACCCGCTCATGCACTCCCGTACCGCGGGACTGGCGGTCGAGATCGGCCAGGCGACCGAGGGCCTGTGCCTGGACCTCGCGCCGGGACAGACATGGACACTGCCGACAATGCTGGTACACGCGCTTGCCGACGGGACAGTGGAGTCCGGTTGTGCCCCTCTCCACCAGCATGTCAACCGCTTCCTGTACGCGGGGCACCGCGCCGAGCCTCCCGTGACATACAACACCTGGCTCGACTGGTTCGACTACCTCGACCCCGAGCGTCTGGGGAAGCAGCTTGACGCGGCGGCCGCGATTGGTGCGGAGGTGTTCACGGTGGATGCCGGGTGGTTTGCTGCCGGCACCAACTGGTACAGTTGTGTGGGTGACTGGCGCGAGTGCACCACGGCTGCGTTCCGCGGAGACATGCGTGCGTTTGCGGCGAAGGTCCGTGCTGTCGGGCTGAAGTTCGGCCTCTGGATGGAGCCGGAACGGTGCGGCTCGCAGGCGCCTGTTCGCGCCGAGCACCCCGGGTACTTCGTTGGCGGGTCCGGCTCACCCCGCTATGATATCGAGCGACCCGAGGTCTACGCGTATCTCAAGGGTGAAATCGAGCGCCTGCTGACGACCTACGCGCTGGACTGGATCAAGATCGACTACAACGCAGAGCTGGGTGATGATGAGCGCGGCACGCAGCTTCGGGGCTACTACGATGCGTGGTACCGGATGCTCGACGAGCTTCGTGCGGCCCACCCCCACACGTTCTTTGAGGGATGCTCGTCGGGCGGCATGCGGTTCGACCTGGAGTCGGTGCGCCACTACGACGACCACTTCATATCCGACACGTGCAACGCGTTCGACACGGTCCGCATTGCAGAAGGCGCGCGACTGCGGGTCCCTCCCGGCCGCATCGGCACGTGGGCCGCGCTGCAGGGGCGGGGGTACGCGGACCGGCGTCCAACGTCGTTTTCGGACGCCACCGGCGAGCAGTTGCTCACCTCCGCGCCTTCGGCCGCCCAACCACGGCAGGACGGCGAGATCGTCGGTGTCGACTTCGCCGCGCTGGCAGCGCTTCCGGGCGTGCTCGGGTTCAGCGGCGACCTGCAAAGTCTTGACAGCGCTGCTCGCGCGCGGGTGACACACTGGGTGGCGTTCTACAAGGCCTGGCGAGGGTTCATCGCGGCCTCCCACGCGTATCAACTCACCCCGGTGCGGCCGATCACCGACCGTAGCGGCTGGTCGGCCATGCAGCTGTGCCGCGAGAGTGACCCGCGCAGCCTGGTGTTCGTCTACCGCCTCCACGACAGCCGCGGCAGCACGCACGTGCGGCTCCACGAACTCGACCCTGCGAAGCGGTACCGGGTGAGTGACGCGGGGAGCGGGACGGAGCGCATGCTCGACGGTGCTTCTCTGTCAAGCGGCGGGTTGGAGGCCGTACTCGCCAGACCGGTGAGCGCGGCGGCGTACGTGGTGGAGCCGGCTGCTTAGCTTACAAACAGGCACTTGGTGCTGAAATCGGGCTCGCTGGTCAGGTTGACCCCGAGCTTCCTCAGCCCGGCTTCGTCACCCGGCGTAGGCATGTGAGTCATGTGCACCTCGCACCCCTGCAGCTTCGGCAGGGCCTCCACGGCGAGCTGCGCCGCGGGGTTGCCGGCCGAGCTGATCGAGAGTGCAATCAACGTCTCGCCCAGGTCCAGGCTCACCATGCGCCCCTTGAGTACGTCACGCTTGAAGTGGCTGAGCGACTCGGTCACCGCCGGGGGGAGCAGATGCAGCGCGGGGGGAAGGCCGGCGAGGTGCTTCGCGGCATTGACAACCAGGCTCGCCGCCGCATGCATCATGGGCGAATTGCCGCCGGTCACCAGGGTACCGTCATGGAGCTCGACCGCGGCGCCGCAGAAGATGCCTTCGTTGCCCTTTCCCTCCGCCTGCGCTTCGGCGGCGGCATGGTGTGCAGCCGCTACGACGGGCCGATTCTCGGGACCGGCGCTCACTTCTTTCATGATCAGCTCGGCACGCTCCACGGTGTCGTGGTCAACCAGTCCCATGGCGTACTCACACGCGTAGCGGTAGTAGCGCCGCACGATCTCCTGCAGGGCCGCCTCGCGCACCAGCTCGTCGTCCACGATCCCGAACCCCGCGCGGTTCACCCCCATGTCGGTGGGCGAGCTATAGAACGATTCCCCGCCGGTAATCTTCTCGATAATCCGCCTGAGCAGCGGGAACGCCTCGACGTCGCGGTTGTAGTTGATAGTGGTCTTGCCCGTGGCCTCGAGGTGAAACGGGTCGACCATGTTGACGTCGCGCAGGTCCGCCGTAGCTGCTTCGTAGGCCACGTTGACCGGGTGCTTGAGCGGCAGGTTCCATATCGGGAACGTTTCGAACTTGGCATAGCCCGCATCCCTGCCGCGATGGTGCTCGTGGTACAACTGCGACAGGCACGTGGCGAGCTTACCCGATCCCGGTCCAGGACCGGTGACCACCACGATCGGCTTGTCGGTCTCGATATACGGGTTGGCCCCGTACCCGGCTTCACTCACAATCAGGTCGACGTTGGTCGGGTAGCCCTTCGTGGCGCGATGCGCGTACACGCGCACGCCGCGTCTCTCGAGACGGTTCATGAACAACGCGGTCGCCGGCTGGTCGTCGAAACGCGTGACCACTACCGCGCGCACGCGCACCCCCCACGGGTCGAGGTCGTCAATCAGCCTGAGCGCGTCAGAGTCGTACGTGATACCGAAGTCGGCGCGCATCTTCTTGCGCTCGATATCGCCCGCATGGATACACAGCACGACTTCCGCCTGGTCGGCGAGTTTCTGCAGCAGACGCATCTTGACATTCGGATCGTAGCCCGGCAGCACGCGTGCGGCATGGTAGTCGAACATCAGCTTCCCGCCGAATTCCAGGTACAGCTTGCTCCCGAACCGCTTCACGCGTTCCAGGATCTCGGCAGTCTGTTCAGCCAGGTACTTCTCGTTGTCGAATCCGATGCGATTGCTCATGCGTTGTACTGCTCCCGTGAGTTGACGGTTGGGGCGATGCAACAGGCCGAGGAAGCGACAGGCACGGCAGATGCGGCCTCAGCCCGTGATATCAGCATGGTACCCCTGCAGCGACTTCACCGCGGTCCCCCCCTTCCTGAACTCCGCGATACCGCGTGCCGCCGCCTTGGCTGCCGCCAGGGTCGTGATATACGGAATCTTGTACTTGATTGCGGCCTTGCGTATGTACGAGTCGTCCTGCTGACTGCTCTTGCCGATCGGGGTGTTCACCACCAGTTGGATCTCGCGGTTCTTGATCGCATCCTCGATGTTCGGCCGTCCCTCGTGCAGCTTCTTTATCTGCTCCGAAGCAACCCCCTGCTGCTGGAGGAACAGATGCGTTCCTTCGGTGGCCCGTATCGCGAACCCCTGCTCCGCGAACCCCTTCGCTACTTCGAGCACCGCCGGACGGTCGCGACTCGTCACGCTGATAAGCACTGTCCCCTCGGTTGGCAGCGTCTGCTGGGCCGCTTCCTGCGACTTGTAGTACGCCAGCCCGAAACTCCTGTCGATCCCGAGCACTTCACCGGTCGAGCGCATCTCGGGTCCCAGCACCGGGTCGACTTCGGGCATCTTGTCGAACGGGAACACCGACTCTTTCACCCCGAAATGCGGTATCGCGCGGTGCTTCAGTTTCAACTCGCTGAGTTTTCTGCCAAGCATGAGTTCGGTGGCAACGCGTGCCATCTGGATATTGCAGACCTTCGACACCAGGGGCACCGTGCGTGACGCCCGCGGGTTGGCCTCCAACACGTACACCTTGTCGTTCTCGATCGCGTACTGGATATTCATCAGCCCCACCACCTTCAGCTCGCGCGCGATCTTCGTGGTGTAATCCCTGATCGTCTTCAGGTGCTTTCCCGGAATGCTCACCGGCGGAATCACGCACGCCGAGTCGCCCGAGTGAATACCGGCCAGCTCGATGTGCTCCATCACCGCCGGGACAAACGCCTCGGTGCCGTCTGCAAGCGCGTCCGCCTCGCACTCCAATGCGTTCACCAGAAACCGGTCAATCAGAATCGGCTTCTCCGGCGTGACATCCACCGCCTTCTCCACGTACTCCCGCAGCATCTCCTCGTCGTGCACCACTTCCATGCCGCGGCCGCCCAGCACGAACGACGGCCGCACCATCACCGGGTAGCCGATCCGCTGCGCCACCTGCACCGCTTCCGCCAGGTTACTCGCCATCCCCGACTCCGGCATCGGGATTCCCAACCGATCCATCATCGAGCGGAACAGATCGCGGTCCTCGGCCAGGTTGATGGTGTCGACACTCGTGCCAAGCACGTTGACGCCGGCCTCGGTCAGGTCGGTGGCGATGTTCAGCGGGGTCTGCCCGCCAAACTGCACAATCACTCCCTCGGGCTTCTCCTTCTCGTATATCGCGAGCACGTCCTCGACTGTCAGCGGCTCGAAGTAGAGCTTGTCCGAGGTGTCGTAGTCGGTGGAGACAGTCTCGGGGTTGCAGTTCACCATGATCGTCTCGAACCCCGCGTCGCGCAGTGCGAACGCCGCGTGCACGCAGCAGTAGTCGAATTCGATTCCCTGCCCGATTCGGTTCGGCCCGCCGCCGAGAATCATCACCTTCTTCCGCTCGCTCACCGGCACCGTGTCGGCGGCGTTGTACGAAGAGTAGTAGTACGCGGCGTTTTCGACACCGCTCACCGGCACCGCATGCCAGCCCTCGACCACGCCAATCGCCTTGCGGCGGTCGCGCACGCGCTTCTCCGAAATACCCAGCAGCTTCGCCAGGTAGCGGTCGGCAAACCCGTCCTTCTTGGCCTGCCGCAGCAGTTCGTCCGGAAGTTCGCGGCCGCGGTATTCCAGGATCCTCTCTTCGAGTTCGACCAGCTCTTTCATCTGCTCGATGAACCAGTGCTTGATGTGGGTCAGGGCGAACAACTCCTCGACACTCGCGCCCTTGCGGAGCGCTTCGTACATCACGAACTGACGCATGCTCGACGGCTCGCGCAGAAGGGCGAGCAGCTCGGGGAGTGTCTTGCGGTTGTAGTCGGCCACGAACCCCAGACCGTACCGACCGTTCTCCAGCGACCGGATCGCCTTCTGGTACGATTCCTTGTAGTTCTTGCCGATACTCATCACCTCGCCCACTGCTTTCATCTGCGTGCCAAGCTTGTCCTGCGAGCCCTTGAACTTCTCGAACGCCCAGCGGGCGAACTTGATCACCACGTAGTCACCCCACGGGGTGTACTTGTCGAGCGTGCCCTCGCGCCAGTACGGTATCTCGTCCAGCGACAGCCCCCCGGCCAGCTTCGCCGATATCAGCGCTATCGGGAACCCCGTGGCTTTGGAGGCCAGCGCCGAAGAGCGCGAGGTGCGCGGGTTGATCTCGATGACCACCACGCGTCCGGTCTTCGGGTCGTGGGCGAACTGGATGTTGGTGCCGCCGATCACGCCGATCGCCTCGACGATGTCGTACGACCACTTCTGCAGCTTCTTCTGGAGTTCCTCGCTGATAGTAAGCATGGGCGCCGAGCAGAACGAGTCGCCCGTGTGCACGCCCATCGCATCGATATTCTCGATGAAACATACGGTGATCATCTGATTCCTGGCATCACGCACCACTTCCAGTTCCAGCTCCTCCCATCCCACCACCGCCTCTTCAATCAGCACCTGGCCGATCAGGCTTGCACTCAGACCGCGGTTCACGATAGTCCGGAGTTCCTCGACGTTGTACACCAGCCCGCCTCCGGCACCGCCCATCGTGTACGCCGGCCGCACCACCACCGGGTACCCCAGCTCGTTGGCAACCTTCTCGGCTTCCTCCACCGTGTAGGCCAACTCGCTGCGCGGCAGATCGATACCCAGGCGGTTCATCTGGTCCTTGAACGCCTTGCGGTCCTCGCCGCGCTCAATCGCGTCCACCTTCACCCCGATCACCTGCACGCCGTACTTGTCGAGGATCCCCTGCTTGTACAGCTCCGAAGACAGGTTCAGGCCCGACTGGCCCCCCAGGTTCGGCAGCAGCGCGTCCGGCCGCTCATGCGCGATGATCTCTTCCATGCGCCGCACATTCAGCGGCTCGATGTATGTCACATCCGCCATGCCCGGGTCGGTCATGATCGTTGCCGGGTTCGAGTTCACCAGCACTATCTGGTAGCCCAGCGCGCGAAGCGCCTTGCAGGCCTGCGTACCGGAGTAGTCGAACTCGCAGGCCTGGCCGATCACGATCGGCCCCGACCCGATGATCATCACCTTCTTGATATCCTCACGGCGCGGCATGGTCGATGGTTCCTTTCTCGCTCCACAGGTGGGGGTCCGCCAAATTCGGGACAATATAGTATCGGTTGGTGTATTAGAGACACATCGGTGTGCCACCTGATACGGGTATGTGTCCAGGCGGGTGTTGGCAGGGGTTCTCCTATAGCCAAGGCCCCGTGCGGAAGATGCGACCGATGTCCCCCCTGCGCCGGCAGGGGAGGCTATGCTCGACGGTTTCGTGAGTCAGCGGGCGAGTGTACGTACTGACAGCGCCTAGTGCCCCGTGGCGCTCACCACACGCGCAGCCCGTGCTCCGTTCGGACACACAACACTCACCACGCACGCTCCCGCGACCAGCAACTGCCGCGGGGCCCGCTGCGAGTCAGACCTCCCTTGCCACACCACCCGTCCCCGCAGATCCGAGACGTTCACCATGGCGGGACCCGGCCCGGGCAGTTCGATGCGCGTACCGGCGATACGCATCACCCGTCCCGCCGCCCGCCCCGTAGTCGGTTGCGACGGCGCCGCGACCGAGTTCGAAGGGGTTACCGAGGCATAGGTGTACCCGAAGCGGATCTCATCCAGCGCGCTCTGGTTGAACCCGGAACCGGTCATGAAACCGAACGAGCTGAACGGGAACGCCCTGTCCATCACCCGGGTCACATCCGCGGCGGCCGGCGCGGCGGCGCCCAGTGATGCAGGGTTCACGTAGAGGCTGGCGGTAGTGGTACTTGCCCCGAACTCGATCCTGAGCACCAGCAGTGCGGTCTCGTCCACCACGCACGGTGTCGCGCTGCGGTGTGTGGCCGTGTCGAGCTGCAGCCCCCAGTATTTCGCCGCGCCGTCGTTCGAGCTCGCCCCGAAGTACCCGTATGCGATCCGTTCGTCGTCGTAGCCAGTAACGAAACGGGCGTTGTTCAGCGCGATCCCCACCCGGTTGTCATCGCTGGTCTGTTTGCGCATCAGCGCGCTCGCCCACAGTGTCGTCCCCGGCAGTCCGATCCTGGCGAACGTTACCACGTCACTGAAGGCCCCCGTGTCGCGCACATCGAACGACCGCCCTGCACCCTGGTAGGCGTCGCCGCCCACCATGTAGCCTCCCGTCGTGCGCAGGTCACCGAACACCATGGGCGCTGTCTCCGCCACGTTGAACCCCGGCACGCTCACGTCACCGTTCTGCACCTGCCATCCCGCAGCCCACCCCTGCCCGCCATTCAGCGCGTGCAGCGGTCCGGCGTCGTACTCGAACCCCTCGTAGCACACCACGCTCGCGTCACGCTCCCGGATCTCTATCACCTGCTCTACCCACCCGCTGCGTGTCTCGTTGTCGTCCAGCACGCGCAGCCGTACCGTGTAGAACCCCGGCGCGCCGTATGTGTGACGTGGTGTTACCGTGAATGCCCAGGTGGAGCTGTCGCCGAAGTCCCAATCGTAGCCCAGCACAAAATCACCGGCGGCCGAGTCGGGGTCCCACGAGTCGTGCCCGTCACACGAGACGGTCGCCGGCGCATACGCCACGAGCGGGTTGACACGGAGGACCGCGACGGGCGGCTGGTTGGGTATGACCACTTTCACGTCGCACGTGTCGGTCTTGCCGCCGTTCACGCTCATCGCTATCACCTTCGTGGCCCCCTTGCCCACCGCTGTCACCAACCCTGTCGCACTCACGCCGGCAAGTGTCGGATCGAGAGAACGCCAGACAACTGACGTGTTGGTCGCGCCAAGCGGCGCTACGGTCGCGCTCAACTGCCGCGTCTCGGGTGTCATCACGATCACCGAGTCGGGACTGATGGTAACGCCCGTGACCGCGGTGCCAGCGGCAACGACGCTGAGCGCACAGGAGTCGCTGAACCCACCGTCAGTGGTCGTGGCCACCAGCACGCAGCTGCCCGCGTTCTGCGCGCTTGCAGCGCCCGTACTGTCGACAGTGGCTACCAGCGGGTCGGTGGTACTCCAGTGTACGGTCTTGTCCGTCGCGTTCGTCGGCAGCACCTGTGTCACCAGTGTCGCCGACGCCCCGGTGTTGAGTTCGAGCGCCGAGGGCATCACCACCACGCCGCTCGCCGGGTACGGTCCGAACTGCGCGACCCTGCAACGCCCGTAGCGCAGCACCACGTCGCGCACAATGTGCTGTATTGTGTCCGCCAGCCACGCCTCGATGGTGAACCCTGTCGTGGGCAACCCGACCGGGTCGTCACGGTAGACAACCGCGTAGTGCGTTGCCATCGTGATGTACGACCCCACATCACCGAGGTGCACACCGTCGTTGTAGATCTCCCATATGTCGTTGTACCCCGGGATACGCCCGGCACGCATCTTCCTGTCCAGCTCCCACATCACTTCACCCATGGGCAAGGCCCGGACCGGCTCCTTGGTCGGGTGCGCCTGTGTGACTGTATCGATGATGCGCTCGAAGTAGCGCCGGCTCCAGGTCCAGTTGTGCGTCGAGTCGAACCACTGGGCCTCGTAGTCTCCGTACTGCGCATCCATACGCGGCCAGGCCATGTGAATACACGCTACGGCGTTGGGGCTGTTGCCCAGGGCAAGGTTCCAGAAATCGTTGGCAGCCTGCGACTCCTGGGCAACAGACCAGTCGAAGGGCTGCATCGCGACGATGTCCCACGTGTAGTTGGGAAACGCGTTGGTCGGGTAGCCATAGGGCTGCTCCTGAAACCCCGACGAAGGTGAACTCCACAGTCCCGCCAGCGGAGAGCCGGGGATCATCTGCCGCGCCCAGACATGTGTGTGTCCGCGACTCTCGGCAATTGTTTTGAAACTCCCGTAGCGCACCTGGTCGGTGAGGCTGTTACCGATATGGTAGATCCGCATGGTATCGGCAGACACACCGGTGGTGATCAAGAGGGCGACCAGCGCGATCCGGACTGTCATCCCAGGCTCCTTCGAGGCAGGTTCTCCACGCATCATGCACATGCTATTGTACCTGCACCTGACTGTCCTGACAAGTCTGCAGTAGACTCCAGACGCCGTGGTCTATATACTGCAGAGCCGGACCAGACTGCCGTGACTGGTGGAGTTGGCACGCCGTGTCGCTCGGGGGTATTTTTGGCAGTCTGTGGTTCCACGTACGCGAAAGGACAATTCAATGCGCTGGTACGGCGTACTGCTGTTGACACTGGGATACGCGGGTTCGGCCTTTGCCCAGGCGAAGGGGGCTGCGGGTTCCAAGCCGGATATGACCTCGATGGTGGTCATGATGGGCGTGATCATGGCGATCATGTACTTCATGATGATCCGGCCGGAGCAGAAGCGGCAGAAAAAGCGGGAGTCGATGCTCGCGGCGGTCCAGAAGAACGCGAAGATAGTGACCTCCGGCGGCATCCACGGCACGGTCCAGTCGGTGAAAGACAAGACCGTGATGGTGAAGGTGGCGGACGGAGTGGTGATGGAGTTCGCGCGGGCCTCGATAGGCAGCGTGCTCAACGACGACGGCTCGGAGAGCGGCGCAGCGGAGAAGAAGAGCTGATGTTTGGCATCTGCATCTACGGCACTCCGGTACTCCGGAAGAAGGCGGTACGGGTGGAGCGGTTCGACGCCGAGTTGAAGCGGTTTGTCGAGGAGCTCACCGAGACAATGTACGAGCGGGACGGGGTCGGGCTGGCGGCGCCGCAGGTGGGTCGCTCGGTGCGTGTGGCGGTGGTAGACACAACCAGTGGCGAACAGCCGGCACTGGTGCTTGTCAACCCGGTGATTACCTGGTCATCTTCCGAAATCGTTCCCTACGAAGAGGGTTGCCTGAGTGTGCCTGATATCCGCCTGAATGTCGACCGGCCGGCGTCTGTGACGGTCGAGGCGGAGGATGCGGACGGGAAGAAGCACACGGTTGAGCGTGCTGAGGGGCTGCTGGCCCGGGCGTTGCAGCACGAGATCGATCACCTTGACGGCATCTTGTTTGTCGACCGGGTGTCGCCGCTGCAGCGGCAGCTCATCTCCGCCAAACTGAAAAAGCTCGCCAAGGCTTCGCGTGAGCAGCCCTGCAGCGTGTAGGTTGTGTGCGGCGGCCCTGCTGCCGCTGCTTGCCGGCTGCGCGGGCATCCTTGTCTCAAACCCACCACCCCGGCCCGGTGCGGTGTCCGCTTCCCGCATGCCGCGCGCTGCTGTGTCCGACACCGCCCCGCCTCCTGCCGCTGTGGTCACACCCGAGAACACCGGGGACACGCTTGACTTCGCGCTCGCCTTCGCCGCACCACGCACGCCGCGCAGCACCCGACCCCCTCGTCCGGCGGTGCCGCCGGGCCGCTCTCCCGGCGGAGCATGGACCCCATCACGCACATTCGCTCGCGTCCTTCTGAGCGGCAGCGTCCGGACAGTCAACCTGAAGCTGCCCCGCGGGTGGGAGCTGCGAGATGCGCGCGGTCGGGCACGGGGGGGCATGGCAGGCGAGGGGCAGTTGCGGACCGCGGGCACCGGGACTTCCGCCCACTTCTCGTTCGCCCGGGAACGTGCCCATGAAGTCTCGCTGCCGTGCACGCTTCTCAGTCGCGATGACCGTGGCGCAACGGGCGTCGACTCTCTCACGGTCCGGGGGGCGGTGGCCGTTGCTGCTGCGGGGCGCGATGCGGTGAGTGTGCTGAACCTGATAGATGTCGAGGAGTACCTGCGGGGCGTGGTGCCGCTCGAAATCGGCCGTCGCCCCGACGAGCAGGCGGAGGCGGTGAAGGCGCAGGCGGTGGCCGCACGCACGTACACGTACCGCAAGATGATGGAGCGGGAGCGGGAGCCGTACGACCTCCAGATCACGGTCGCCGACCAGGTGTACGGGGGAGTGACGGCGGAGGACCGCGGGTCGGACCGCGCCATCGCCGCTACGCGCGGACAGGTACTCACCTGGGAGGGCGAGCCGATTGTTGCATACTACCACAGCACTTGCGGCGGCTCAACCGCCGCGCCCGAGGAGGTGTGGGACAAGCCCGCCGTGCCCTACCTCAAGGTGGTCAGCGACCGCAGGCCGGACGGGACCCCGTGGTGCGAATCGTCTTCGTACTCCCGGTGGACAGTATCGTGGAAACCCGAGCGGCTTGCCGCGCTGCTGCAGCGCTACGCCGGTGATGCCGCGTGCGGCGGCAGGTTCAACGGCAGGGTGAAGGCGCTGCGTGTCGATGGGCGGTTCGCCTGCGGGCGGGTGCGCAAGCTGGTGATCGAGTCAACCGGCGGAACTGCTGAGTTCTGCGGCGACCGGACCCGTTTCGCCCTGCGCCGCGACCAGAGCGGCAACCCGATTCTGCCAAGCGCCCGTTTCGAGATCGCCTCGGAAAACACGTCCGAGATCCGGATCAGCGGCTCGGGTTACGGCCACGGGGTCGGGATGTGCCAGGTGGGCGCGCTTGGGCGCGCCGCGGCAGGGCAGAGCTGCGCGCAGATCCTGCAGGCGTACTACCCGGGGGCGGTGCTGATGCGGGTGGAGAAACCAGCCCGCGTGGCACAACCTCAGCAGCGGCTCTGATCCGAGGTATTTTCGAGCGGTTTGCAGGAGAGCCTTCTGATGAACGCAAGATCGTACCACGCTGGACACACCATGAGGCTTCGCTGTGTCAGGAGCAGCCCGTGCACCACGCGGATCTGTTTCCGCTTCGAAGGTGACCGCCCTGCAATCGGCGACTTCGCCGCGGAACCGGGCGAGACAGCAGTCCGGTACGAATCGAAGCGGTGCGTGGTATACGCGGGCCTCGGCAAGAGGGACAAGGACTTCCCCCACCGCCTTCGCACCGCTGCCGCCGCCGCGGTGCAGCGCGTGGCGGCGCTCAAGCGCACGAGCGCGGCTCTCGTGCTCGACAGCGCCCTCGCCGCTCACGAACCGGCGGTCGAGGGCGCGCTGCTCGGCGCGTATGTGTTCGATCGATACCTCAGCAGCAAGCCTGAGCGGATCCGAACGCTCGACGTTGTGTCGAGTCGGTTGACGGCGCGCGGGCTGCGCGCGATCCAGTCGGTCTGCGGTGCGGTCTGCTACGCGCGCGACCTGGTCAACGACAACGCTGGCATCGTGACACCGGCGTACCTGGTGGCGCAGGCACGCCGCATCGGCCGCGCGGCCGGCATGCGCGTGGAGGTCCTCGACCACCGCCGACTGCGTGCCCGTGGCCTGAACCTGCTGTCGGCTGTCGGACAGGGCTCCGTCACACCGCCACACCTTGCGCTGGTACACTACCGCGGCAACCCCTCCTCGGGCGACATCACCGCCGTGGTGGGCAAGGGAATCACGTTTGACACTGGCGGCCTGAACCTCAAGCCTTCGGGCCATATCGAAACCATGCGGATCGACATGGCTGGCGCCGCGGCGGTACTGGGTGTCATGCGCGCGCTGGGGGAGCTTCGCCCGAAGATCAATGTCACCGGTGTGTGTGCTCTCGCGCACAACGCAATTGATGGCGGTTCGTACCATCCGGGCGATGTCATACGGGCCTACAACGGTACCACGGTGGAAATCTGCAACACGGACGCGGAGGGACGGCTGGCGCTTGCAGATGCTGTTGCCTATACGCGCGAGCGAGTGAAACCCTCACGCATCATCGACCTGGCCACGCTCACCGGCGGGATCCTGACCACGTTTGCGGATGTGCTGTGCGGGCTGTTCGCGACCGATGACCGGCTGGCCGAGGCACTCCTGGAGTCGGGCCTGCGGACACACGAACGGCTGTGGCGGCTCCCGCTGCACCAGGAGTTCTGCGACGCGATGAAAGGCGACCGCAGCGATCTGCGCAGCTTGGCGAAGTTCAAGCGGGGACACGCCAGCTCGATTACGGGCGCGGCGTTCATCAAGGCGTTTGCCGGCGACACTCCGTGGGCACATCTCGACATCGCCGGCACAGCGTTCAATGAAGGTGAAGCGCGGGGAGACATTCCCAAGTACGCGACCGGCTTCGGCGTGCGACTGCTGATCGACTACCTGACCGGGAGCGAGGGCGCGGGCCGCTCCCGCAGACAATAGCCACCCTACTCCGGGAAACCACACACCATGCGTACCGACCCCCAGGCAGAACAGCTCAACCAGGCAATCGAGTCTGCCAACCCCTCGGTCATGCGGCTGCTCTCGCGGCGCGGCCGCGCCATCTTCTTTCCCAGCAAGGGCATCATCCAGCAATCGGCCGACGCGAAGAACGCGTCGATCAACGCCACCATCGGCACTGCGCTCGATGACAAGGGCGGACCGATGTCGCTGAGTTCGCTGGAGGATCGGGTCAAGCTGCCGCCTGCCGAGGCGTTCCTGTATGCCCCGCCGTACGGCAGGCCAGAGCTGCGCGATCTGTGGGAGCGTGACATGCGGCGCAAAAACCCGGGCCTGGGCGCCGCGAAGACGTCGAAGCCTGTGGTGACCGCGGCACTGACGCACGGGTTGTCGATGATGGGGTATCTCTTTGTGGATGAGGGGGACGAGATCATCCTGCCCGACCTGTACTGGGAGAACTACGAACTCATATTCGAGCATGCGTATGGCGCGCGGTTCAGAACGTACCCCGCGTTTGCGAAGGGCGGGTACAACACCGAGGGACTGCGCGACGCGCTGAGAAGCGGCGCACCCGGCAGACGCATCGTGCTGCTGAACTTCCCGAACAACCCCACGGGCTACACGGTGACGTTTGAGGAAGCGGGGGAGTTGCGCGAGGCGCTGGTGGAAGCGGCGGAGGCAGGCAACGACGTGCTCGTGCTGATTGACGACGCGTATTTCGGGCTTGTGTTCGAGAAGGGCGTCTACGGCGAGTCGATGTTCGCGCAGCTTGCCGCTGCACACGAGCGACTGCTCGCCGTCAAACTCGATGGCGCCACCAAGGAAGACTACGTCTGGGGCTTCCGCGTCGGGTTCGCCACCTTCGCCTCTGCCTGCTCGACCGCCGAGATGTATGCGGCGCTGGAGAAGAAGCTGGCGGGGGCAATCCGCGGCACCATCTCCAACGTCCCCAATATCAGTCAGTCGCTGCTGGTACAGGCGTACAGTGACTCCTCGTACGCCGGGCAGAAGCGCGAACGGTTCGAGGCCCTGAAGGCGCGTTGTCTGAAGGTGCGCAGTGAGATCGAGGCGCACCCCGAGTACGCGGAGGTGTTCACACCGCTGCCCTACAATTCGGGTTATTTCATGTGCGTGAGGATGGCCGGGGGGCTCGACGCGGAGGCGGTCCGGCAGCAGCTTATCGCCACCCACAAGGTCGGGGTGGTTGCCCTCGGCAACCTGCTGCGGCTTGCGTTCTCTTCCACGCCGCTCGAATCGGTGCCGCGCCTTCTGCAGAGCATCTACCTGGCCGGGCGCGAGGTGGGCGCCCGGGCCTAGGCGCCGCGCGGCAGCGTGGTGCACCGACGGGGGAAGTATGCTGAAAGAGCACTCGTTTCTCGTCAGGCAGCTGGTTGCACTCGTCGACTTCATCGCACTCGCGGTGGTGTTCTACTACTCCCACCGGGTGGTTTCACTGCACGCATCGCTTAAGCCGGTTACCGAGTACTGGTTCATGTTCATCGGGTTCCTGGTGTTCTACGGCTACTTCGCCTGGACCCGCCATCTGTTCTCACTGCTGCAGTTCCCGGTGATGGGTGACCTTGCGCGGCGCACGCTGCTCATCTTCGCGTCCGCGGGCATGATCGGCGCAGCCATCCTGTACCTCTTCCCCGACTTCCACAACAGCCGCCGTCTGTACCTGACGTTCGTATGCTTCTCGTGTGTCGCGATTACCGCGGGCAAGGAAGTGCTTCGGCTCATGCTGTACTGGCTGCGGCGTCACGGGCGGAACACCACGCCGGTGATGGTGTTCGGGCGGGGACGGGAGTTGAGTCAGTTGGTGAAACAGGTCGAGACCAACCGGCATTGGGGCCTTCGCATCAGGCAGCAGCTCGACCTCGACACGACCCCCGAAGTGTTCGAACGGCTGCTCCTGAACAGCCATGTCGAACAGGTGTTCCTGTGTGTCCCGCGCAGTGCCACCGACTCCGGGTTCGACCTCGCCCCCTACCTGCAGGTGTGCGAGGAAGCGGGCAGGCCGGCGCGGGTGTTTCTCAACCTGCACTCGATAGCACCCGAGACCCGTTGGCAGTACCAACCGTTCATGGGCCGCCCCACCATGGTGTCACACACTGCCGAACTCGACCCCGACCAGCTGCTGATCAAGCGCGCGCTCGATATCGGATGCGCGCTCGCCGCCTGCGGCTTGACGCTTTTGCTCATGCCGCTGCTGGCATCAGCCATCCGGCTCGACTCTCCTGGACCGGCAGTGGTCCGCCGCGAGCGACTCGGCAAGGGTGGGAAGCGGTTCAGGATGTACGCGTTCCGCTGCGAACGCGAGCCGACCGACAGCGGGCGCGGGACGCTCAGTCGCGTGGGACGAGTGGTGCGTGCGCTGGGATTGGAGCAGCTTCCCGCGTTCTACAACGTGCTCCGGGGCGAGATGTCGCTGGTGGGAGTGCGCCCTGCGGCACCACACGAACTCGAGCAGTACCTCAACTGGTACCACCGCCGCCTGGCACACAGACCCGGCATCACCGGCCTGTGGCGAGTGAACCCGACAGGAGACGAGACTCTCGACGAGCTGGTGCGGCTCGACCTCTCGTACGCTGAACACTGGAGCGTGCTGTTCGACATGGGGGTCGCCCTGCGCACCTGCTTCGGGCTCTGCGGCGGCCCCGGTCCGTGGATTGCTCCCGCCAGCATCTCCGGGGGGACTTCCTGATGCTGTCCCGTCCCGATTACCTGGGCCGCCCGGGTATCGGCCTGCAGACCGCACCGCTGAGCGCTGACGCTCGAGCCACGCACAGCCGCGTTGTCGAGACGCTGAACGACATGCTGCGGTGCGGCGCCCGCACCCCGCTCGCCCCGTCGTTCATCACCCGGCACCGGCGCCTGCTCCACCTGATCAGCACATTCCAGCAGCAGGTTCTGGCCTGCGAGCAGCGCACGCCGAGCTGCGGCCCCGGCTGCGCCGCCTGCTGCATGCACTGGGTGGAGGATGTCAACTCGTTCGAGGCCGAGGTCCTCGCCGACAACATCCGCCGCGAACACCCCGATCTCATCGCCGGCATCGTCGAGCGGTGCCGCGCCGACGCCGCGGCCATCGAGGAACTCGATCAGCACGTGATGCATGCGATGGGACGTTCGGAAGCGGAGCGGAAGGCTGCGGGGGTCGCGTTCGACCATGCCGACCTTCTTCTCGCCAGCTTCTATCGCCTGCACCGGCCGTGTCCGCTGCTCGCGGCCGACAAGCGCTGCCTGGCGTACGAACTGCGACCGATTACCTGCCGCATCTACGTCTCGTTTTCGCCCCCGGCCCATTGTGATGCCGACTACGCCGACGAGCACGATATCCCGACCGTGCTTCTCGACCTCGAAGAGAACGCCAATGAACTCCTCGACAGCCTTCACGCGCGCTACGACCGGTTTGACAACGACACGAGTCTGCGCACGCTGCTGATGCGCCTGCTCGAGTAGCCCTCCACCCGGCACTGCCGGGTTTATTTTGGGGCGCAGACAGTGACGCAGCAGGGAGGGGAGTGTCCGCATGAAGCATGCCTACATGCTGGTGGTTGCGGCGGTACTGGCGGGCGCCACGCACGCGTGGGCCGCACTTGACTCGACGTACCTGGCGGGTGAAGCCTACGGGGTGGGTCTTTTCTGGACGCCTCTCGACCCCGTTTCTCCCGACACGCTCACGTGGCGCTGTTTCTGCCAGAAGCTCCAGGATCACGAGTGCCCGGCCGAGCCCGGCTACGGACCCGCGGCCGGAGCACTCGCCGTGGAGGAATGGAAGATGGTGCGGGTGAAGGAGTGCTCGGCGATGGCCCTGGCGCTGTTGCGCGAGATGGGCCACCCGGTCTGTCTGCTGACCCAGTGGCATGCGGCATTCAGGGCGAAGGTCAAGGTGGCGATTCCGGGCATGTCAACCAAGTACCTGCGGCATATCCTCGTGTCCGACTTCCAGTGGGAGACACTCGAGCGCGCCGATATCTCACCGGTGCCCGGAGGCGTCGGGAGGTTCCGCGTGCAGGCGTGGTTCGCCGGCCATGGCTACTCAGAGTACCGCGCCGAAGACCCTGTCGTGAAGTCGAACGAACAGGTACTGGGGGGTGACGGTCTCGTCGTGAGCAGCACGGCTCAGGGGTTCAGCGAAGACCTGGCAATCGTGCGCACGGGCTACGGCGTGCTGATCACGGTGCCATCGACACTGACCGTTGACTCGCTCACCAGCGCCCTGGAGAAGGCAATGGACCGCCGCAAACTCGACCTGTCTTACCGTGTGCCGAAGTTTGTCGAGATTGCACCGCCGCAACT
>CAZJJT010000020.1:0-19610 GCA_964546395.1 uncultured Fibrobacterota bacterium | reverse complement strand
CTCGTCGCTACCGTCTGCGCTGTCCTTCCTGCTCAACGCCACCAGCCCGATCGAGCCGTCTTCACCACGGGTGAGTGCCGCCGCAACACCGTCGATGCGCACCGAGGGGATTGACAGCGTCCCACTGAGCAGCGACAGCAGGCGCACGCGTGCCGACACGCTGGTGATGCAGAGCGAGTCGCTGCCCGACAGCGCCCGGACCGACACGTGTTCGACCACGACCCGACCGGTCCATGAAGGCCGGACGCGCCCGATGTCGACACTCGCGTGCAGCATGTCCGACAGGGCGGACTCGAAGCGGTTGATGATGTAGTTTTGCGTCGCGGGAAGGAGCAGCACCGCGGTGCTCAGCACAGTGGGCAGCACCACCAGGGTCACGATTACCACGACAGCAACGCGGCGGATCGTGTGCCCGGAGAACCAACGGCGGGGCCGTGGACGCTCGTCTGCCGACCGTATGCGTTTCTGCACGGCGTGAAAATAGAAGAGAACCGCCCATGCCCGTACCTGTTTCAGCGCTGCCGATCTTCGCACTGTACGCTGAAACGCACTTCCGATTCTTCCGCGGGTTCCCCAGCCTTCTGTTCCGCCGCGTACCCGAAGTCGTATTCGATATGCCGCGGCGGTTGGCGCCCGGGCAGGACCTTCCTGTCCTGCTGGTGCTGAACGACGTCGAGCGATTCCCGGCAACACTCGAGCAGGTACAGCTTTCGGTTTCGTGCGAGGGGCACACGCAGGCGGTCGAGTTCCCTGTCGACACCCTTGAGCCGGTCCATCACCCTCTCGAGCAGCGCTGCCGCGCGTACCTGCTGATCGTTCGATCGGGAACGCTGTCGGGTCCGGTGGTGCATGTCAACGGCAAAGCCGTGCTGCGTTGCGGCACACGCTCCTGCGTAGTGCTCAACGACAACCTCCCGGGGACCTCGAAGCTCTGCATGAGTTGCCGGCGTGCGACGGACGCGTTCCCGGGCAGTGACGGGGCGGTGTATGGCGACTTTCACACGCATTCGGTCTACTCCGAGAGCCACGTTGAGTTCGGGCCGCCCCTTGCGGCGATCGACCGGATGTGTAGTGCTTCCGGGTTGACATTCGCAGGTGTGACCGACCACTCGTACGATCTCGCCTGTTCGCTCGATGACTACCTGCAGCCCGACCCCGGCCTGGCCCGCTGGCAGGCATTTGCACGGCAGATGCGTGAGGGGGAGTGGCGGAGCATCATGATTGCCGGCGAGGAGGTGTCGTGCCTGAACCGGTGCGGGAAGGTGGTGCACCTTGGTGCGCTGGGAATCGGGGAGATGGTGCCGGGCACACTGGACGGGGCACGGAGGGGTCGACGGCGCGAACGCCAACTCAGCATCGGTGAGGCGCTTGAAGCGGTGCGTGCACAGGGGGGGGTCACATTTGCGGCGCACCCGGGTGCTCGTTCGGGTCTGCTGCAGTCACTGCTGCTGGCCCGCGGCGTATGGGCCGCGCGTGATGTCGAGAGCAACGCGCTCGATGCACTGCAGGGGAGCAACGGCGCGTTTGCCGACGAGTGGCGGCGAAGCCGGGCACTGTGGACGCGGGCACTTCTGTCGGGCAGGCACCTTCCGCTGGTGGCGGGCAACGATGCACACGGTGACTTCAGCCGGTACCGGTGTGTCGGCACCCCGTTCGTCAGCACGTGCGAACTGCTGCATCGGCACTTTGGGCTGGTACGCACCGGGGTCTACGGTCAGCCGGGCAGCACCGCGGAGGTGCTGGAGGGTGTTCGCAGCGGGAGGACGTTTGTGACATCCGGGCCATTCCTGTCGCTGCTGAGTGACACCGGCGGTCGATCCACGGCTGTTGGAAGCACGGTTGCGCTCAGCACGAGCACTGCACTGCGAGTTGTTGCGGAGTCGAGCGGGGAGTTCGGGACACTGCGCGACGTACGGATTGTCGCGGGCGATGTGGGCCGGAGACGCGAACGGGTGGTGAGGGTGGTGCACTGCCCGGCCGGAACACTGCACGCCGAAGAGCTGGTTGCGCTTGACAGCATCTGCGGAGAGCGGGGCTATGTCAGGGCGGAGTGTGTGTCGGAAGACGGCGACGGGGCCCGATGCACTGCGGCAACGAGCCCCGTGTATGTAGTCCGGCAGTAGCGCTGCTAGGGCGCCAGCACCGCCCCGGTCGGGTCGGACGTCGATGCCTGGGCCCAGGCGGTGACTGTCGTGACTCCGGCCGAATCGGTTTCCGAGAACGAACCGTAGATGAGAAGCGCGTCGGTGGCACTGCGCTCGAATGTCAGATTTCCCGAGAGCCCTTCGCCGGGCACGATATCGGTGTTAACTCCGGCCGCGCCGTAGATTGTCCCATAGCCGTAGGTCCCGTTAGGGATATCGCCGATCTTGATGGTGGACGGGTTGTTCGGCGTACCCGGGTCAAGGAAGTAGCTCTTGGCCCTGAAATTGAGTGTCACGTAGATCTGCGAGGAGCGATTCTGCACTGTCATCGAGTTCTGACTGCACCCGGCGAGCACGCATACGGCAACCGCGAGCAACAGCATCTGTTTCATGGGTCTACCCCTCCGTACAAGTCGATCGTGGGCCCTCACTGTGCATTGTACCGTTGCGGAGGCCCGCGTGTAAAGACCTGTGTCGCCGACCGTTGCGGCACACAGGAAGAAATATAGCTCGTAGCGGCGCGTCATGGGGCAGCTGCTGGGGTAGTATCTTTGGTGAAGGAGACCGTGCGTGCGCATTCCCATACTTGATGACGTAGCGGAGTCGTTCGGCCGCGCCACCCGTGAAGCGGTGGAGCAGCTCGGCGCGATATCCCGGTTCTTCTGGAGCAGCATCGTGTGTTTCCCGCGCCTGTTCTCGCGCCCGGACCTGCTTCTCGACCAGATGATGCATATCGGGATCGGGTCCCTGCCAATCGTGCTGCTGATATCCAGTGTGACCGGGTTCATTGTCACGTGGCAGTTCGCGTACCTCGCCTCCGACGTCATTCCGCTGACCTACCTCGGTACCGCCGTGGTGAAGGCTTCGTTCACCGCCATGGGCCCGACGTTCGCGGCGCTGATCCTGGCCGGCAGGGTGAGCGCACGTCTGGCTTCGGAACTGGGAACGATGAAGGTGACCGAGCAGATGGATGCGATGACGTGCCTGTCGCTCGACGTGCACTTCTACCTGTTTGCCCCGCGGATCCTGGCAAGCCTGCTGATGACCACGGTGCTTTTCATATTCGCGTCGTTCACGCTGATCATGAGTGCGCAACTGCTGGCGACGCTCGCGTTCGGCCTCAGTCCGTACACATTCTTCAACGGTATGCGCCTGCTGTTCAAGGTACAGGATGCGGTCATCATGCTGGTGAAAGGGTTCGTGTTTGGGGGGATTCTCAGCGTGGCAGGATGCTACCACGGGTACATCACCACCGGCGGCGCGGTGGGCGTGGGGCGGTCGACCAAGAACGCGGTGGTGGCAGCTTCCGTGCTGGTTCTCGCTGGGGACGTGGTGATCAACCAGTTGATGATGATGTAGTGGCGGCCTCAGTTGCCCATGCCTGAGAGCTTGTAGCGGGCGGGGTACTGCCGCGCGAACTCATCGAGCCGCTTCGACTCTTTCCACCGCCGCGCTTCCCAGAGCGCGATCGTGCTGCTGGACGCGAACCGCGGGTCGGACACGACTCGTCCCACGAACGAGCCCACCGCCCCGTCGTACGCGTCGATGCCCGAACCGATGCGGGGGACATAGGTAGCGACCACGACCGAATCCTCCCAGTACTGCTCGCATATCGCGATCTCGAACAGGTCGTCGTAGATGCCGGAGGCGCGGGTTATGGGGGAGGCGTATCGGCTGTCGAAACGGCCAAGGTGGCGGTCCTTGATTTCGCTGCGCACCCTGGGGCGGGGCGGGGCCAGCCGGACGGCCCGGTCGATTGCTCCTGACTCGCAGTAGTGCCAGACATCGTAGGCGCTCATCCGCGCGGTGATCCGCAGCGAATCGACGGGCGCCCGCCACGCTTCCCTGAGCCCGTCATGGATATCGAACACGGCAAGGAACAACACGCCGCTCTTGTAAGCCAGCTTCTGGCTGCCGCCCCGCTCCGCCGCCTCCGCCATCTTCACGAAGTGATTCGCTTCATCGGAGCCCACCACCAGGGCCAGCAGGTGCATCTTGAATGCCTCGTCGTACACTTCGCCCCGCGCGTAGCTCTCGCCGAAACGTCCGAGTACATCCCCGATCTGCTCGGAGCCGAACCCCGTTGAAGACGAACCGGCCTTCACCACGTACTCGGCCCACAACTGGGAAGAGAACCCGTTCTCGGCGGCCTTGTAGAAGTCGGCAGGAACCTGCGTGAGCTTCGCGGACACCAACTGGATCTTGGCCAGACCCTTGGCGAAGTAGTAGCGGGCCTTGTCTTTTCTGTCGAGTTCCTCCGCGGCCCGGTCGTAGCGGTCCATGTTACGCAGCCAGGTTTCGACGTCCGCCTGGTACTTCGCATTCACCGCACACCGCGCCATCGGGGCCTCTATCTTGAGGTCGGCGAACACGGTGTAGTAGTTGGACTTGAAGAGACGGGTGTACTGCGCGATGTCCTCCGCGTACTGCTCGCCCCAGAACTCGGCGCCGTCGCCGAGGCGTGTCTCGAGGTTGATCTGCTCGACGATGTCCTTGGCGCGTTCCTCCTGGTGGGGAGGCGAGGAGAGCTTGGCCGCACACGGGGCCGCCAGGAATAGCGCGACGAGAAGAATGCAGGGAGTTGCCTGACTGAGGGGATGCCTGCTGCTCACGGGATCTCCTGACATCGGGGAGGACAACCGGGTCCGACCGGGGCCACACTGGTATTTTCGGGTCACCGTTAGTGGTACACCACAGAATATACGACAGTCTTCTGCCGATTCCGCAGGAAAAACAACCGGGAGCAGATGTGATGGAGCGGGCACGCGAGGCGCTGATGGATGTGTTCGGGGCGGGCATAGCCGCGGTGGAGCCACGACACGCGGTCGGCTCGGTGTGCGCACGTGACGGTGCCGGATTGGTGTTCGGGAACCGCGGGCAGGAGCGCCGGTATGACTTCGGCCTGAGGGATCGCGTACTGATCGTTGGGTGCGGCAAGGCAGGCGCACCCATGGCAGCAGCCGTGGAGGAGGCGGCGGGGGAGAAGTGCGTCGGCGGAGCGGTCACGGTCAAGTACGGACATTCGACCGGGGTAGGGGGTCTGCGGACATCCATGTACGAAGCGGCACATCCGGTACCCGATGAAGCGGGGATGCAGGGCGCGAAGCGGGCCCTTGAAGTGCTGCGCTCTGCAGGAAAGCACGACCTCGTGGTTGCGGTGGTATCGGGGGGTGGGTCTGCCCTGTGGCCCTTCCCCCGGGCCGGCATCTCACTTGCGCAGAAGCTCCAGGCCACCTCGGTCCTGCTGTCATGCGGTGCCGACATCACGGAAATGAACTGTGTCCGGAAGCACCTGTCGGCGATCAAGGGGGGGCTGGCCGCTTCGGCGGCGAAGGGGGCCCGTGCGGTGGAGGTAGTGGTGGTGTCGGACGTTGTTGGCGACCCGCTGGACACCATCGCTTCGGGACCGTTTGCAGCGGACAGAAGCACATTCGGGCAGGCACTGCAAATCATTGATAAATATGGTTTAGCAGGAGTATTACCTAATGCTGTAGTTGAGATGATTTCGCGCGGTGCTGACGGGTGTGAGACGGAGACACCAAAGCCCGGAGACCCGGTATTCGGGCGGGTATTTCACACCCTGTGCGCCAGCAATCGAGTAGCCCTGGAGGCAGCTGCTGAGTATGCGCGCGCACATGGCTTTGATCCCGTAGTAAAGACATCCGAACTCACTGGCAATGTGCTAGTTGCAGCAAAAACTGTGTCTGGGTGGATCCGCCAGCAACTTGCCGGTGCACGGAAGCGACCGGTGTGCATTCTTGCGGGCGGCGAGACCACGGTGGATCTTGGGCGGTGCCACGGAGAAGGTGGCCGAAACCAGGAACTGGCTCTGCTGTGTAGCCTGGAACTTGCTGGTATTGAGCGCTTTGCGATGATTTCTTGCGGGACCGATGGGACTGATGGGCCTACGGATGCCGCCGGAGCGTTCGGTGACGGAAGCACGGTGGCCAGAGCACTTGCGCAGGGCTTGGTCGCGGAGAAATTTGTGGCCGAGCACGATTCGTACACGTTTTTCGGAGCCATCGGCGATCTGGTGAAGACTGGTCCGACACAGACGAACGTGATGGACATGCAGGTGGCGCTGGTGTGGTGAGGAAGACGGGGCAGAGGGTGGCGTCGACGGTACCGGGGAAGAAGGCAGGATGAGCACAGGCACGAGGTGCCGTAGCTTAGTTTACATAATATGTATTATGGGACATTGCGTACATGGCCTGTGGAACGGCTCAACCATACTGTGGTTCCCAGAAACGCCGTTCCTATGCAATTGCCGCAGGTTTTCCGTCGATGCGAATTAGTTCAACGAGTCCCCCCGTTGTTTCATCTCGCATCTCCCCCGGTGGCCCGGTAGCAGGAGCCGCTGGTGTCAGCTGCCGGTGCTTTTTCGCTCTAACAGGTTTGCTGATAGCCTGATATGCGTATCGCTGCCCTGATTGGCACACACTTTGATATCCGATGGCTGTGAGCGACGGTCATGATGGCCAGGAGGCAAATCGACCGACGCAGAAACCACTCAACTGGGAGGTGCGCTATGATGTGGGGCATGGATCCGTGGCGCGAGGAAGCCAAGCCTCGGACGATACAGATAAGCGCCTGATATACATACAACTAAAGCTGTTCATCCGGCGCATCCGTCACAACCGATGGGTGCGCCGTCTCTGTCTGGCAGTTCCCTGTTTCATATTCGAACAGCTCCCCTCCTGCACTCCCCTGTTCTGAGCCATACAAGGCATTATCGATTGGCAGGATTGTTGCGCTGATATGAGGTGTCTCCTGAAGAGGTCGCTCAGGGGCACACGACAGGGACACTACACAGACGGAGGACAGAATGAACAGAACCATCGGTATCGATCTCGGCACGACCAACTCGTGTGTCGCGGTCATGGAAGGCGGGAAGCCGGTTGTGATCCCGAACGCGGACGGTGGGCGTACCACGCCCTCGGTTGTTGCATTCACGAAGGGCGGGGAGCGGCTTGTCGGCTCGATTGCGAAGCGCCAGGCAGTCACGAACCCCGAAAACACTATTTCTTCAATCAAGCGGTTTATGGGCCGTCGACGAGAAGAGGTGGGGGCCGAGGAGACACTGGTGCCCTACCGTGTCAGCGGTTCGGGCAGCGAGCCGGTGAAGGTGAGTGCGGGTGGGCGTGAGTACACCCCCCCGGAGATCTCCGCGATGGTCCTGCAGGACCTGAAGAAGGCCGCGGAGGGCTACCTGGGTCACCCGGTGAGCGATGCGGTGATCACGGTCCCGGCGTATTTCAACGATGCACAGCGGCAGGCCACGAAGGATGCAGGCCGTATTGCCGGTCTGGATGTCAAGCGCATCATCAACGAACCCACCGCGGCCTCACTCGCCTACGGCCTTGACACAAAGAAGAGCGAGCGTATCGCGGTGTTCGACCTGGGAGGTGGCACGTTCGATATCTCGATTCTCGAGATAGGCGAAGGGGTGTTCGAGGTGAAGTCGACCAACGGGGACACGCACCTTGGCGGTGACGACTTCGACAAGGCCCTGGTGGACTACATTGCCGGGGAGTTCCGCATGGAGTACGGTATCGACCTCCGGGCAGACCGCATGGCGCTGCAGCGGGTAAGAGAAGCGGCGGAGAAGGCCAAGTGCGACCTCTCAACCACTCTTCAGACCACGGTCAACCTTCCGTTCATTACGGCGGATGCAAGCGGCCCCAAGCACCTGGAGCTGACGATCACGCGGGCGAAGTTCGAAGGCATCGTCGCGAAGCTGGTGGAGCGCACGGTGCAGCCCTGCCGCACGGCGCTTGCTGACTCGGGCCTGAGCGCATCGGATATCGACGAAGTGGTGCTGGTGGGCGGCTCGACACGTATCCCGGCAGTGCAGGCGAAGGTTGAGGAGTTGTTCGGCAAGGCGCCGAACCGCAGCGTGAACCCGGATGAGGCCGTGGCGCTGGGGGCGGCAGTCCAGGCCGCGATACTCAGCGGCGACACGACAGTCAAGGACACACTGCTGCTCGATGTTACTCCCCTGTCGCTGGGTATCGAGACGCTGGGCGGGGTGATGACGAAGCTGATCGAGCGCAACACGACGATCCCCACGCGCAAGAGCCAGGTGTTCTCCACCGCCGCGGACAACCAGACGGCAGTCACGGTCGTGGTGTACCAGGGCGAGCGGGAGATCGCGGCGCACAACCGTCTGCTCGGCCGGTTCAACCTGGAGGGGATCCCGGCGGCGCCGCGCGGCATGCCGCAGATCGAGGTCGCGTTCGACACCGACGCGAACGGTATCCTGAATGTCAGCGCCAAGGACCTCGGCAGCGGCAAGGAGCAGCGCATTCGTATCGAGTCGAGCAGCGGCCTGAGTGAGCAGGAGATCCGCCGGATGGTGGATGATGCTGAAACGAACGCATCGCAGGACAAGGCGGAGCGCGAGAAGGTTGACGCGCGCAATCAGGCCGACCAGGTGGCACACCAGACCGAACAGATGCTGGCCGAGGCCAACGGGAAGGTGCCGGAGGGTCTCCGTCAGCGCATCGGCAGTGCGCTCGACGGGCTGAAGGCGGCTGCGAAGGGCGACGATGCCTCGGCCATCAGGTCCGCCATCGAGCGGGTAACGAAGGAGACGAACACGTGTGCGCAGGAGTTGTACCGCAACGCGGGAACATCACAGGCGAGCGGGACGGCCGGCACGCACAGCGGCGCCGACGGGGGAGACAGCGTGCATGGCTCCCCCACCGGTCCGGGCGACTCGTCCTATGAATCCTCGGGGCCGGTCGATGCTGACTTCGAGGTGGTCGACGAGCCGAAGTAGTGCGGTGTCACCGTGCCGGGCAGCTCAGCACCCGGAACAGGAGCGTACCGGCAGAAGCGGTGCGCTCCTTCACCACTGCCCCGTCGAGCCCGTACGCGTGCGAGCCCGGCGGCGTGCCCCCGCGGCCCACAACCAGCACTCCCCGTGTTGTCGCCAACCCGTCCGCGGCTGAGCGCGCTCGGCGCGATGCGACAGACGAGCCCGCAAGGGGCTCAGCCGCAAGCTCGAACGCGATATCGAGTATCGAGCAGCCGCCGTACACGCCTCGAACGCCGTTGGGGCTGTCCACACCCCACACGCCCGACTGCGAATCGTACTCGTACCACATGTTGTACGAGAGCAGGGCCTCCTGGAGTGTCCAGTACTGCTGCCCGCCGTTGGCCGCGGCCCGCAGCGAGTCCTTCGCGGCCTGGAGCCCGGCCGGGGTGATACTCAGAATGCTGTGCGCGACCAGCCAGTCGAGTTCGGCGATGACCGCTTCCGAGTAGTCGAACACCTCGCGTGGCAGCTCCCCGTAGATTCCCACGCTGTCGGGGATAGCGGCGGTGTCGAGAATCACTCCCATACAGGTTACGTTGACCCCCGAGGCATACGACAGCCCGTAGTTGCCCACATACACCATCGCGTCCGGGCTCGCGTGCGACACGTAGCGGAACGAAACCCGCGCCGAGTCCTCTTCGCGCAGGTAGTTGACACCATCCTGGCCGCACGCCGCGAGCGCGCCATAGTCGATGGTCTCTCCGCTGGTGAACGCCACGCCCTGGATATTGGTCGGCGACAGGCAGGCCGTGGCAAGCCCCGCGGCGATGAGTACTGCTGACGCAGCATGGCGGTTACGGTTCATGGGTTCCTCCTCTACGGTTGGGTTTGCTGCAGTTCGAGTTCGACGTACGGCCAATTCCCCCAGCCGCTCACGGTCGCCGTGTCGACGTACAGCGAGTATGTGCCGCGAGGGACATATTCAGCCACGAGAGTGCAGGTGCTGCCGGGCAGGGATTCCAGCCGGAACTCGCCGGCCGCGTCGGTGGAGTCGAACCAGGGCGTGCCCGGGACGAACACGACACAGAGTTCCTGCGGGGTCTGGCTGAGCGTCACCCGACCTTCCATCGAGCGCAGCGAGTCAAACTGCACCGTGTCCCCGACAGTGTCGTTGCGTATGCCCACGGTGAGGCTGTCCACGTATGCGCCGAGCCCGCCCGACTGGTCGATTGCCACAAGCCGGTACGTGCCGGGTTCGAGGCCGGCAAACACGTAGGCGCTGTCCGCACCCACCAGCACGGTGTCGGCAAATCCCAGATCGCGGTGCGGGAGGTAGTCGGCAGCGTAGATGGCGACGATGACACCCGGTCCGGCGATGCCCGAGACGGTGCTGTCGACGACGGCGACGGTCATGCCGTTGGTGGTTTCGGAGCCGGCGGACGGTCCCACGGTGTTGTCGCTGCTGCAGGCAGCCACCAGCAGCAGGAAGGCGGACGCAAGGACACGCAGCGTGTTCACGAGGTCCTCCCCCTGACACTCTCCGACACCGGGAACACCTGCATGTTCACCTGGTATACCCGGTCGCGACCCGAGTCCTGTTCTTCGATCGAGAGTATCTCCTGCCGGGCGCGCTTCAGCACGTCCCGCGCCCGCAGCAACCCGTCAGCAGAGAGGCACGCGGTGACCGTGGAGAAGTCCCGCTCCGCCTTGGGAAAACGGTCGATCGCCTCGCCGGCGAGCCTGATCAGGTCGAGTTGGAAGCCGTGGATCGCAGCTCCGCTCCACGTATCGCCCGTCGACACCTGCGCATCCCGTACCTGCCACCGCCCATCGCCGGCGAGGCTCACGAAGCCCAGGCGGCGCAGTTGCTCCAGTCCCTTGCGCGCCTGTGATTCGGTGATCGCCGGCGTGACAAGCCTTCCCGCACCGCCCCCGTCACCCGAACACGCGCCCAGCCCCACCAGTTCCCGCAACACCGTGAGGTACCATTCGCGGTAGAAGGCGTGTCCCGACTCGGGCACCGTGGCCTTCCGCTCCGCCCGGAGCTGCATCAGGCGCTCGTAGCACTCCCGCTGCCGTTTCCCCTGCCGGCTCTGGTTGAACTCGACCAGCAGTCCGAAATAGGCAGACTCCTTCGGTCGGAGCTTCAGCCACGCGAGAAACCGCGGAAGCGCAGACGTGGTGAGGTTGCGCTGCCCATCGAGAATCCGCGTCAACTGGCCGGAGTTGATCCCGATCTGTGCGGCGGCAGCACGAAGCGAGTAGTCGGGGTTGCGCTGCCGGCGTGCCGCAAGTTGGTCGCGGAGGTACTGGCGATAATCAACGTAGGTATAGATGCTGGCCATGGGCATTCGACCTCTCCAGCAAATGTACCACGACCCGGGATTCGGCGCAATGGATCAGTACCGGAAGTGCTACCAGATCTGGCAGCACACCACATTTTTAGCTAACGATGTAACGTACTACTAATAAACGCTATGCAACCTATCTATGCTACGCATAGTACGCAGATGAACTGCGGCAACAGTGGCTATTCTGTCAGCGTATCAGTTGACAATGAGGTCTGTCAGCCCCCGCTTCGGCACATGGTGCACCCCGTCGGGCGTGCGCCAGTACTTGATATCCCCCTCGGGGCCGATCGTCTCGAGCACGACCTTCTCGAGTGGCTCGCCCAGGGCAAGGACCAGCAGCATCTCATAGCGCGGGTCAAGCTCAAGAGCGGCACGCAGTTCATCACGTTTCACCGAGCCAATCATGCACCCGCCCAACCCCTTGTCTGCTGCCCCGAGCATGACCGACTGGGCCGCGATGCCGTGGTCGCAACCGGCGGTCTTGGATATGCCGGTGTCGAGCAGGACCACTATGTATGCTGTCGGCCGCTCCCCTTCCACGGGCCCCGGCCAGTCAGCAAAGTACCCGGCCCAAGATGTGCAAGGGAATATCTTGTCGTTAGTTACAGTATCGCAGCTGAGATAGTATTTGAGGGGCTGTCTGTTGGCGCCGCACGGGCTCAGTCGTGCCAGGTCAACCAACTGCTCCAGCGTATTGCGCGTGACCGGGGTCTGCCTGAACCGCCGGACAGTGCGGCTCTTCGCGATGAGTTCTTTGAGTTCGGCCATGGGTTCGTCCCCTCAGTGTCTGTTGTCGCGTGTGTGACCTCATCCGCCGGCTTCGCCGTCGACCTTCTCCGTTTGGAAAAGGTGGGGTTCCTCCGGAAACGGCAGAGGAACGTCTGGACGAGCGTGGGAAGTGGCAGCACTGCGAACGTTGCGGGTCCCCGCCAGCGACTTTCGTATGCCACTGCTCCCACCCGCGGGGTACCCCGCGAAGCCCCCAGAAAATGCCCCTCTACTCATTTCACTCTTCGATGCTCCCCCTTTTGCCCATCCCGCCGCTCGAACTCCTCGAAGATGGCGTTGACCATCTTCTTTCCCTTCTCCTTCACCTCGTCCGTGCCGTTGTCGTACATCCGGAAGTACTTGTACAGCGCGTGTGACAGTTCGTAGACATTGAGTTTCTCGAGTACTTCGGTGTTCTTGTCGGTAAAGTAGTACCCGTACTCCCACGGCTCCCCGTCGTCCTCGGGCGCGGGCGCCGGCGGCGCGACGTTCTTCACCGTATCCGCTATCTTTGCCAATGTCTTACGCGTTGCCTCAATCTCGTCCAGCACCCAGTCGCGGTTGAACGGGCAGGTAACCGCCGGGGGGGGCGGCCAGCGCCCATCGGAGTTGGCTGAATTCGCCATGTGGAACCAGAACTCCTCAACCAGCGGCCGGTACTTCTGGTCCGACTCGAGTATCGGCTGGTACTTCTCCTTGTACTCCTTGCGGAAGTCGGCGAGGATGGGATCCCAGGCCTTCGCCTCGGGCGTGCCCCCCCACGCGTCGGCGTAGGTCCGGTGCCAGGCCATGCGGTCTTCCACGTAGTAGGGCTCTTCCACCGGCTCCATGTCACACGCTTCCCTGAACGTGCAGAACTCCCCCAGTTTCAGGACCGCGTTGACCAGTTTCTCCAGTTTCTCAGCGGCCCCCGGGTCCACCGAGAAGCTGCGGCTGTAGTCACGGTAGTGCTTGACGAAGAAGTAGCCCGTGGTACCGGTGTACTCGGCGTCATCGGCGATGATGATAGTCGCACCCTTGTTCTTCGTTCCGCTCCACTTCCTGATCGCTTCCATGTAGGTCTCAAGCGGTACGCGGTTGAGGAAGTAGCTGACGTACTTGCCGATCAGCCGGTCGGAGCGGCACATGCCGTGCAGCCCCGGGACCACGTCGCGGAACGGCTGGTGCAGGAACCTGCAGTCCGGGTCGAGATCGAACCAGGGAAGGTTGCCGCCCCAGCCGATGTCGCGCGTGCGGTTGCGCTCGATCCAGCCGTATTCCTTGTCGCTGGAGATCATGGACGACTCGAAGTCGAGCGTCATGTACTTGTAGCCCGCTTTGCGGAACGCACGCGGCACGTACTGCATCCAGGTGCACTCCGGGTTCCAGGTCGACTCCGGCTTGAACCCAAGATGTTTCTGGTAGGTCTGCATCGAGAAGTAGTTCGACCAGTACCCATCCTCTTCGGGCACGTTTGCCATGATGGGGTGGGCATACGGGGCGCCCATGAACTCACACTGCCCGCGCTCCACCGCGGCAACCAGCTTCTTGAGCACATCCGGGGTCAACTTCGCCATCTGGTCGATGGTGTACCCGCTGGCCTCGAACACGTACCGCCCGTCGGGACACTTGTTGGCAAACGTGTCGAAGATGGTCTCGTAGGAAGCACGGATGACCTGCTCGTACTTGTACGCCTCGAGGTACGCGTAGTTGAGGTTGGCATGGAAAATCGCGACGTACTTCATTGAGCGTGCTCCCCTGCCGCGGCAGCGGCGTGCTGAGTGGTGTCAGACGAGCGAACGTACTTGTCGTGGATACCGTCGAGGGCCAGGTTGACAACCCGCGGCCCGTCAGGGGCCATGCTGACCCAGACCACCTGGTCGAACTTGCCCGCAGAGGGGCCGGTCAGTTCACTGACTCCGCCGGTGACCGACAGGACGATGTAGTCGTGGCTGTCTATCGTTTCGTGCAGGTAGGTGTGGTAGTGCCCGGCGAATACGGTGTACGCCCGGTCGCCGAGCGCCCCGAGCACCTTCGCCCACTGCTCCGGGATCTCCCGCCACATCGGCTTGTGCATGAACAGGAAGGTCCACCGCGGCTTCGGGTTCTCCCCCAGGACCTTCTCGAAATAGCCGATCTGGGCATCGGTCACGGTGGTGACAGCCGTGTCTTCAGTGTTCATGCAGAGAAACAGAACATCCCCGTAACTGAAATGATAGTAAGGCCTTCCGAGCCGCACCCCCCACGCTTCACGCAGCAGCGCACTCTCGTGGTCGTGGTTGCCGGCCAGGTAGAAGAACGGCATCTCGAGGCGATACGCCATGCTGTCGAACCCGGCCCGCTGCCGCTTCACGTCCTCGGGGTCCCCCGTGCGTCCCTCGATCAGGTCCCCGATCGACATCACGAACTCGGGCCGCAGCAGGTTGAGTGCGTCGACGGCACGAGCAAACACGCCGGGGCGTTCGCCACCGGTGCGGTCGGACACGATCGCGAACTGGAACTCGGCCGGGTTGTTGGCGAAGCGCAGGTGGGTCCAGGGGTTGACCACGGGGTTCTTGTCGCGGCAGGTGAACGATGGGCGGTTGCCGCAGCCGCTGATGCATACCACGGCCAGGACCGTCGCGGCCAGGACGGCTGTCTTTTTGCTCGTGGCGGCCATGGTGCATTCCTCCGCGTCGCAGGACAACGAGGGTTTCCAAAATAGTTAACGGGGCTCGGGGGTACCGCGTTACGCCGGGCTGAGACCCGGGCGAGCCGGGCAACGGGGATCGCCCAACACGGCGCGTGGCGGATGATAATTTGTGTGAAGACCATTGACCCTACCGGAGGGCGGACCACCATGCGAAGAGGCGCATGTTCGCTGTGCTGGCTGTGTGTGGTTGCGGTTGTCCACGCCGAAGACACGTTGGGAACCATACGGGACGGTGACACCGTACAGCAGGCCGGTATTGCCGAAGCCGGTGTCGGACAGGGCTCACCCCCGTCCACGATGCACCTGGCGCCGTCGGCGCGCACCGACGACGGTACGCTGGGAATGGCCTTGAGCAGCAGTGGCCTCGGCATGGCGGGAGTCGCCATGTCACCGGCCGATGCCTGCACGCAGGCGCTCGAGAGCGGCCACACGATGCACACGGTGACGGCGTGTCCGGCCATCGGTCTTGCACTCCTCACGAAGTCAGGCGCGCGCCTGCTGCTGCGGATCCACCGCTGCAGTGTCGGCGCGGACGATCAGCCCGACGGTGCGACCAACGAGATCGTGTGGGAACCGCTACAGCATGTGACGTTGACGCAGGACCTGGGCGAAGCGGCCGAGGGGCCGGTGCAAATCGGCCTGGGCCGCGGGCGGTGGCTGACGATGGAGGGTATGAGGCCGGTTCTGGGCACCCCGGTGTGGGAGCAATCGAGTGGGCTCATGGGCTCTCCGAGCACAACGGTTGACCGTGTCGTGGAGATCCTGGCCCTGGTGACAGGTTCGGCAGGGCACCTGGTGCCAACGCTTCGCGACTGGCGTGAGCGAGTGGGACTGGCGGCATCCGTGTCGTTCGGGTCGCTGTCGCCGGTGTGCCCGGGGCAGGAAGCTCAACTGGAGCAGCGGCGTGCGCTGAGCCCGCAGGCCCGGTCGCGGGTAGAGCGTACCGCTGCGGCGCGCGCCGCGGTCAATCGCGCTACGGCCTCCCTGGCGGCCGGCATCGTGCTGCACGTGGCAGGTTCGACGATGGGATATGTGTCTCTGGCTGCGGCAGCCAACGGCAACGTGGCCGCATCCACGGTCTGCAACCTCGGCGGCAGCGCTCTGCACATCGTGGGTCCACTCATGGCAACCCGCGCGGGAGCGCGGTCGTTACGGACCGCCGAGGAACTCAACACTCACGGGCAGCTCCTCCCCCGCGGGCGCTGGTCCTTCTTCATCGCCGGCGTAGCGGCAGGCGCTGCGAATGTCATCTTCGGCCGTATCCCGGCCGGGCGGGTCGAGGTGTACCGGGAGTACACCGACGACGGCCTGCTGACGGTCTACATCTCGGTCCCCTCGGTAGTGCTGTTCGCACTCTCCGACGCCTTCTTCCTGGCGGGTGATGTGTACGCGGCGAACCAGGTTGCCAGGGCACAGAGACTGCTGGCAAGCGGCAGGACGGGCGCAAGCAGGGTTCACGTGTCCCCCATGGTAACCGCCCGGGGTGCAGCGGGAGCAGCACTGCTGGCGGCGTTCTGAGCCGGTCGGGACGGAAGCGGCACAGAGGAGTGGCCGGGAGCATGGACAGCCCCGTCCCGCTGTGGTACAATCGGTGTGAGCCCATGCGATCGACACTGCTCAGCGCTCCCCTCCTGCTTGCCGCCGCCTTCTGTGTGCGCGGTGACATCGACACGAGTATGACCGGTGAAGATCTGCTGTTCATGGATGTGCCCGTGGTGGTGGTGACCGCCACGCGACGGCCGCAGCCGCTCTCCGAAGCTCCCGTAACCGTGCACGTGCTCACACATGACGATGTGCTGCTTTCGGGCGCTACCACCATAGCCGACGTGCTTCGGCTGGTACCCGGCGTGGATGTGGTCACGCTGACCGCGCGGAACCAGTCGGTGGGAATCCGCGGGCTGCTGCTCAACGCGTACAGCTGCAAACTGCTGGTAATGGTGGACGGGCGCACGATCTACTGGGACATCTTCGGGGCCATACTCTGGGAAGGGCTGCCGGTATCGCTCGAGGAAATCGAGCGGATCGAAGTCGTGCGCAGCCCGGCCTCGTCGCTCTACGGGCCGAGCGCCGTGGCGGGCGTGGTGAATATTGTGACGCGCACCGCGAAGGCGATTGGCGGTGTGGAGACGACCCTGCTGGCCGGGGAGTACGGCACACTGATCGGCTCGGCGTTGTACGGCTACTCAGGCTCGCGCTTCGACGTAAAGGCCTCGGTGGGCTATGACCGGACCGACGGGTGGCAGCTCACCGATGAGGGGCCGGGAACGCTCACGCGGATCAACGCACGTGTGGGATACGCGCTCCCGCGCACGGGGCAGATCGCGCTGTCGGCGGGCCGCACGCGGAGTGAGGGGACACAGTTCTTCCCCGATGAGTACATCGGCTCGGTCAGCATCGACGGTACTGACGACTACGTACAGGCAGACGCGACGGTGGGAGGGGTCTCCGGCAGGGTCTACCTGCACCACAAGGACGCAAAACTGCACAGCCGGCGGCTCAACGACGAGGACCACTGGAAGGTGACTGTGCTCGACGCAGACGCGCAGCACACGCTGAAACCGCTCGGCTGGCTCTCTCTTCTGTACGGCGGCAACTACCGGATGAACTACCTCGAGAAGAACCAGCTGATTCCCGATGAGCACTGGCAGCACATCGCGGGCGCATTCGTGGATGGCGCAGCGGACATTGGGAGGAAGCTCCGGGTGGACGCCGGTGTCCGTGTCGACTACCACCCTCAGACCAAGGTCAATGTCTCGCCCCGCGGGAGCGTGCAGTGGCGGGGCACTCCGGACCACGTGGTGTGCGTCTCCGGCGGTACCGCGTATCGCAACCCGACGTTTCTCGATTCGTACCTCGATCTGATAGTACCGGTCGATTCGTTCCCTTCGCTCGGCCTGGGCGTCGATTTCCATGCGCAGGGCACCGACAACCTGGAAACCGAGCAACTGGTGTTCGCCGAGGCGGCGTACCGCTCGCACTGGTTCGAACGGCTCAACGCCAACCTCGACCTGTTCTATCATTACCACACCAACCTGTACCACGTGCGCCTGGACCCGCTGGAATTCGACACAGCAACCAGCCGGTTCGCGGCGCCGATGCGTACCTACAACAACCGCAACGCGCACGCGTTCGGCGGCGAGCTGTCGCTCGATATGAAAGTGGCAAGCTACCTGCATCTCAACGCAGGCTACTCGTACCAGCGGACCTATGCCAACCTCATGGAGAACACGGAGCCGCAGCTTGCCCCCGAGGACTTCTTTGAGATCCGCAGCGCACCCCGTCACAAGCTCAACGCGGGTGTCAAGCTGCGTCTCAAGCGCCTTCGCATCGGCATCTTCCTCAACTGGGTTGACAAGACGATGTGGTATATCGACGACGAACAGCTGAGTTCGCACAAGGTCACCCTTGAGCCGTACACGCTGCTCAACGCGACGCTGGGCTACGAGTTCGAGAATGTCGGGGTGTGGCTCTCAGCCTTCGACCTGTTCGACCTGAAGCACTACGAGTACCCGCCGGGATACAGCTCCACCGACCCGAATGCGCACGAGCTGCGGCAGCGTGTGAGCCTGAAGCTGACCGGGAAGCTCTAAGCACCCGTCGGACGATTCACAGATCACGTGGGCCGCTTGGGCGTGTGACGACTCCCCTACTCCAGCATCTTGCGCAGTCCGCGCATGTGTTCGGTGATATCGAAATACAGCTCCATCTTCCTGCCGTCCTTGCCCCGGCACGTGAGCATGTCGTACTGCCTGTCACCCTCGTAGCGAAGGCTCTGCATTTCGCTGCGCATCCCCAGAACGGTCAGCAGGGCATACTCCTCCGCAACCCGCGCCACCCTGAACGCCGTTGCGTACGAGAGCCCGTCACCGGTATTGAGCAGCGACTCCACCAACTGCCGCCCGACAAACTCGTGCAGCGACGCGTCCTCGCCCAGCTTGTCCAGCGCGTAGGCCTTGAACAGGTGCACCATGATATCGGCGTAGTCATGCTGCAGCACGCTGTCGGCAAGCGCAACCTGTGCCCGGTAGTCCTCACCGTTCACCGCTTCGCGGAACCGCGTCTCGAGTTCAGTGCCCGGCGTGGTCACCTTCGCCTGGTGCTCTGCGCCCAGCCGGGCGTAGCGGTAGCGCACGAAGTCGACGTGGCGAGCCTGCTCCACTCCCCCGTTGCGCATCGCCTCCGTCATGCTCACGTAGTACTCCGCATCCTCGGCCATGCGGCGGATCAATTCAGCGTCGTACACGGCCGCGGGGGGTGCCGCGGTGCCCGCCGTCTGCGGTGGCGGCTGCTGAACACGAGGTGTACACCCAAGCGACACGAGCAGAACTCCGCATACGACATGACAGCACCAGTGACCCATGACCGTTTCCTCCGCTGCTATTTGACCACCACCCCTGAAGAGAAGAAGCTGCGCACCCCCAGTACCGCCTTGCGGAGGAGCTTGTACTCTTCGGGCTCCAGCACCACCTGGCGGGCGAGCAGACTGATCTGCATTTCGGTCGGTGACACCTCGTGCCGCGTGAGCGTGACCCCGGCCCGCGCCCGAACGGGGTCCAACTGGGGCCACTCGACCTTCTGCGCGCCGCAGAACTGCACATTGTACTGCATCGCGACCGGCCAGAACACCCTGAAATCGCTCTGACGCTCTTCACTGCCCATGAACTGGACAATTGACCCCAGCGGTACGGTGGGGAAGCTGGCGATGCGCATCTTTCCGGCGACGGTCACCGCGTTGTGCGCGACGTACTCCCGCACCACTTCCAGGCGGGCCGTGGGGTCCCCCACGTACTTCACTTCGAACTGCTCCTCGGTGATAGTGAACCGCATCGATTCGTTGATCTCGTTGAACACCTTCGTGCGCCACTCGGGCTCAGGGACACTGCCGAGCGTGGCGCGCAGATACGCAGATGTCAGGT
>CAZJJT010000019.1:0-19763 GCA_964546395.1 uncultured Fibrobacterota bacterium | reverse complement strand
CGTTGCCGGTCACCATCACCAACTGCACGTTCGAGGGAAACTCGCTGAGCGGTGAATGGAGCATGGGTGGAGCGGTCACCAACAGCGGCACGCAGATGACAGTGACCAACTGCACGTTTGCGAAGAACACGGTGCGCCATTTCGGCTGCGCGATCAAGAACTCGGGAACGCTGAATCTTTCCAACACGCTGCTCGACAGCAATATGCTCACCGCCGGTCCCAACAACAACGGGTGGGCCGGCATGGCGATCGACAAGAACACAACTCTCAACGACCTGGGCGGCAACCTGTGCTTCCCCGCTACGTGGCCCTCATGGGGCGTCGATGAGTGGCTGAACGAAAACCCGGGTGTGCTGCGACTCGACCCGCTGCTGCAGCCGCTGGCCGACAACGGTGGCCCCACGAAGACCATGGCCATTCCGCAGGGAAGCCCGGCGCGGGATGCCGGTACAGGGCCGGGATGCACGCCGGCCGATCAGCGCGGTGCGGCGCGGGAAGGTGTCTGCGATATCGGGGCGTACGAGTACTCCAGCGCGGTGGTGTACGGACGGGACCGTGAGGCGCGGCAGGTGTCACCGGGAGCGCGTTACGGACTCATGCTCACCGGTAGCGGCGTGGTTGTCCTTGCAGGCACAGAGCGGAACCACCACGACCTTCGTGGTCGCCTGCTCACAGCCCCGGTACCTGCTTCGCGCGGCTCAGCACCAGGCCATTGATGTAGACCCGGTAGGATCGTAGAATTGGGTGGGTGTCGACATCGGTTGGTCGAGGGCGACTCCGCGCGCCCATGTGGTGGGCAGCAGGGCGAGAGTGCTTCGACAGATGCCCGTGCGTTCGCTTCCGCAGGACAGGTAGTTGTGCCAGACAGACATGTGTCCACAGCGGGCCGGCAAGGCAAGAGCGCACGGCCTCGCAGGAGAATGCCCGGGGGGGTTCTCGGGTCGTGGGTCCTGCCGAGCGCGTGCGTGCTGGCCCTGCAGTGCGCCGAACAGGTGGAGCCGTCGCCACAGGCGGAGGCAACACCGTACCACGGGATGCGCCTGCTGGGTGCCGCCGGCGCCGAGGTGCTGCTCGGATCGCAGGATCCAGAGGCACGTGCCGACGAGATCCCGCTGACCGCAGTGCGGTTCACCGACGACTTCCGCATCGACACCACCGAAGTCACACTGGCGCAGTACCGACTCGCCACCGGCCGTGTGCCCTCGGAGTACGGTGACAGTCTGAGCGTTGCCGAGCTGGCCCGCCCGGTGTGCTACGTGTCGTGGTACGACGCCGTGCTCTACTGCAACGCGCGCAGCCGTCTCGAGGGACTGGACTCGGTCTATCACTACGCGCGCATCGACAGCCTTCCCGACGGGCGGGTGTACTGCCTGGCAGGACTCTCTGCCGAGTTGAGTGCCCCGGGCCTTCGCTTGCCTACCGAGGCCGAGTGGGAGTATGCGGCGGGCAGCGGTGCGGAACAGGCGTACCCGTGGGGCAACGACAGCACCGCGGTCGCAGCCGGCGCCCATGCGTGGTTTGCAGGTAACGCAGACGGGTCGGCGCATGAGGTGAGTCTGCTCGCCCCCAATGGGTTCGGACTGTACGACATGGCGGGGAACGTGATGGAGTGGGTGCACGATGTCAAGGGTGTGCTACCCGGGGATACGGTCGCCGACTTCTGTGGCACTCGCACGGATCCGGCAGGAGCCCGGCCGCTCAAGGGGGGTGGCTGGGTGCACGGGCTGTCCGCGTTGCGCATCGCCTGCCGGTCAGACGAGTACGAGACCGTCTCCGCATCCGCATCGCGCTACATCGGGTTCCGCTGCGCAGCCGGCGCGATAGCCGCCCCGGTGCTTGCGGCACCCGATGGGACCGTGGGGCAAGGCAGCCTTGTGTACATGCTCAGCGACAACATCGGCGTGAACACCGGCGGAGCATGCGGCAGACTCGCGTTTGTCAATAGGGCCGGACCGTCGCGGACACTGTGCTGGATCGACTACTGTGCCGCGGCACCCCAGGTGTACGAGTTCGGCGATGTCACGGATGTGTACGCGCCGTCACTCTCGCCCGATGGGCGGTGGGTGGCGTACGGGACTGCCGGCGAGGGTGCGGTGAGTGGTTCGGCGGTGTACGTGCGGCGGTTGGCATGGCCGGCCGAGCTTGCCCGCCTGGTTGCGTCCGACCCGGCGTTCCTGCCCCGGTGGTGGATCGACAGTCTGGGTGATACCTGCGTCGTGTACACGACATCGGCGATACTCAACGACAGCCCGAGCTGGGCTTCCTCGCAGACTGTCCGCGTGGCGGTGCGCGGTGGCACGGTGGTGGGGGCACCAGTTGTGGTCGAGCCTTCGGGCAGCTACCACGGCGGGCTGTCGGCACACGGGGAGTACTGCGCAGGCGGTTTGCCGTTGCTGCGCATGAGAGACCGTGCCGGCGGCGAGGAGCGCATCCTGTTCACTTCACCGTACAACGGCAAACCTGCCGGCGATACCTCGCAGGTGTGCAACGTGACCATCTCACCCGACAGCAGTGCGCCCGACAGGGTCCTGTTCATGGACTTCGGCAGCAATACGGTGAGCGGGCTTACCGGCACAGCCTATCGTATCCATGAGTACCTGTTTGTCGGCAGCTACTCGCGCGCGGTGCACCACTGGTACCGTGTGCCCGGGGGGTACGACTCGTGGGACCACCCCGACTGGTCGAATCACCCGCGGTGTGCGGTCGCCGCAGTGTCGCGAAACGGCGTGCACCCACGGGTCCTCCTCGTCGACCTGGCGGACTCGGCCTTCCTCCCGTTGGTGGAGGGCGAGGACCTGTGGCACCCGTCACTGTGGGTGCAGCCGGGCTCCACCGGCGCCGTGTCACGTGACAGTGCCGGCCGATATAACGAACCGCAGTTGATCAATGCGCAGGCGATTCTGGCGCTGAAGATGCGCTGGTTCTGGCAACTGCGTGACAGCCTGGATGTGGTGTTCGTGGGCAACTCGCACATCGCCAATGCGGTCGACCCGCGGGTGTTCACCGGCCTGAAAGGGTTCAACTTCTCCGCCAACGGTGCGGGGCTGCTTACCTCACGCAAACTCATCGAGCACTATCTTCTGCCGCATTGTCCCCGGCTCCGGCTTGTGGGACTGGGTCTTCCGCTCAGAGACATGCACATCAGGGATGCTGACAACACGTGGTTCTCGGGCATGAGTCTGAGCAGAGGGTTCGCCTACGACAGCGCCAACGGGTTCTGGCACCAAGGGCTCCCGGAGGACTTGATCGCTCAGATGCTGGCGCAGCCAGTGCCGCAGGTGGCCTCGCCATCGAACGCTGCCTATGACACGCTCGGCCTGGCAGCCATGCCCTGCCTGGGGTGGGGGACGGTGGACACGGTTGCCGGCGGGACCGGTTCGCGCTTGTGGACAACCGCCGACAGCGAGTACCAGGAGAACATTGCCGCACTCCAGTCACTTGCCGCTGAACTCGCTTCCCATGGCGTCCATCTGCTCGTGATCAACACTCCCCAGCACCCCGGCTATGCCGCAACGGGCTCGTACGGCTTCTGGGGCCCAAGCCAGCAGACTGCCCGCGAGGTGCTCGAGCAGATGGAGCAGTTTGCACAGGCAAACGCCTACGTCCACTTCTACGACGCGCACGCGTACGGCGCACACGACTACCTCGATGTCGATGCGGCTGACCACAACCACCTGTGTGAAGCCGGTGCGGTGCGGTTCTCGGCGCGGATCGACAACGTGATGCACGCTGTTTTGGGGTACTGAGCCGCAAGAAAACAGGCGGCTGCCGAAAGGCAGCCGCCCGTGTTGACTCTACACTGAACAACCGTAACTAGCGGGGAACCGCGAGCTTCGTCGTAGTCTCGCCGAACTCGCTCGTGACCTTCATCAGGTAGCTGCCCGATGCCAGGCCCTGGGGCGCGACTGCCACGTTGCCGTACCCCTGGTGTGTGGCGATTGCCTGGCCGTTGGCGCCGAGGATTGTCACCGTGTAGTTGGTCGCCTTCGGGAACTGCGCCCTCGTGCTCATCGTGACTAGTTTCCAGCCGTCCGCGGCGCGTTGCTTAGTGTCCGGGCGCGTGCTGGTGACCGGCGACTGGATCCAGTCATCGATCAGAAGCACTCCAGTGGAAACATTCACGCGCCAGATCAGCACCACGTTGCATCCGGTCGTGTCCATGGGGCCGCACTCAGCGTCATTCTGCAGCGCGTCGATCAGGATTGTGCGGTACGTGCCCGTGCCCCACTGCGGGGCGATTGCACCGAGGTCGTCCCACTGCTGATCAATCGCCAACTCCCAGTCGGTGGAGAATGCGCTGCTGACGAAGTTGGTCTGCGTGCGATAGTCCCAGTAACCGCATGACGCGCAACTGGTCGCCATGTCAATGTGGATATCGATTCCCGCACCACCGTTGGGGTCCTTCATGTAGAACGACACCATGACTGCGCCGGCTGTGAAGCCACGACCGGTGTAGAGGTTGGGTGAGACCGAAGTAGCGCCGCCGCTGGCATCGATTGACAAGCAGCCTGCCGCTAGGTTGCCGTCGGTATCGATCCAGGTTACGCCGGCGTTGGTGCCCCAGCGCCCGTTCAGCGAGGGACCGTCAAAATGGTCCTCGAACGCATTGAACTGCGCCACCGCACTCATCGCGGCGCACGCTACCACTGCCACTACCGCATGAAACAGCCTTCTGCTCCCCATACCCCCTCCTTGTTGGGATTGGTGAACACCACAGTACCGATCCCCTTTCGTTGTTCGAAGCTCCCCCCTCGGGACCTGTACCAGGCCCACCCGTCCGCTCCCCTGGCGGGGCATGGAGCGTGTGGATCCCAGCCGAACACGGGACCAGCCTTCTATTATACTACAGGGCCTACGCGGGCGCAACAAACAGGATCACGCTGTCAACCGGAATGTCCCCTGCAGCCCTCTGGTCGAGTCCGGGCCGATCCACACCTCGAACTCGCCTGCCTCAACCACCGGCTTGTTATCTGGTCCGGTGAACATGAGGTCCTCTGAGCGGAGCACGAACTCCACGCGGGAGGACTCGCCGGGGGCCAGGAGTGCCTTGCGGAACCCCTTGAGTTCCTTCACCGGCCGGGACACGCACGCCTTCACGTCTCGCACGTACAACTGTACCACTTCGGTACCCGCGTGACCGCCCGTGTTGGTCACTGTGGCCGAGACACGTACTGTCTCGGCCATGCCTGCTGACTCTGGCGACACCGCAAGATCTGTATACTCATACGTGGTGTAGTCCAGTCCGTGCCCAAACGGGTACAGCGGGCTGTGCAGCATGTCCTTGTACCAACCGCTGGTCTCCCAGTAGGTGCCCGGACGGTGCGTCGGGCGGTGGCTGTAGTGGATCGGCACCTGGCCGGTGGCTCGCGGCAGTGTGGCAGGGAGGCGTCCGCCCGGGTTCGCGTCGCCGAACAGCACGTCCGCGAGCGCATGCCCGCCCTCAACACCCGGGTGCCACGCGTACAGGAGAGCATCGGCGTGCTCGGCAATCCAGGGGAGCGCGAGCGGCCTGCCCGCGAACACCACGACCACCAGCGGAACGCCCAGCCCGTGCACCATCTTCAGTATCTCTACCTGCCCCGCGGGCAGTTCGAGCGACGCTATCGAGTTGCCCTCGCCGCTGCGCCACGGACCCTCACCCACACACGCGATAACCGCGTCACAGCCGCGGGCCAGCACCGGGGTCAGGTCCCCGAACGCAGCTTCGTTGTCGGTTTTCACCCAGCACCCTTCCCCCGCCGCCTTCGTGACCGCTTCATGCACCGGTACCACGTCCTCGCCCCGGCCATCCAGGCACCAGCAGCCAAGCAGCTCCGCGCGTGCGCGGGCAAGGGGACCGGTTACCAGCAGTCGCCCCTTCGCCTTCTGTAGAGGAAGGATGCCGTTGTTCTTCAGCAGCACGATACTCTCCTGTGCAGTCCTGCGCGCACAGGCGCGGTGCTCCGCAGTCAGCATCGTGACCGCTGTTTTCGACTCGTCGGCGTAGGGGTGTTCGAACAAGCCGAAGCGGAACTTGACACGCAGGACCCGTCGCACGGCCTCGTCAAGAGTCGCCTGTGTCACTCGCCCCTCGGCCACCAGTTCTGCCATGTACTTCAGGTAGACGCCCGACATCATGTCCATGTCGAGCCCGGCGTTGATGCACAACTCGCCGGCATCTTTCAGCGACTCGCACACGCCGTGGCCGCTGTGAAGTTCGCTGACGATGCCGTAGTCGCTTACCACGAACCCGTCGAACCCCCACTCGCCGCGCAGGATATCGGTCAGCAGATGGCGATCGCCGGAGGCCGGAACGCCGTCGTTGACATGGAACGCCGACATGACCGTCGCCACCCCGGCCTCAACCGCCGCCCTGAACGGCGGCAGGTACACGTCACGCATCTGCCGCTCGCCGCAGTGGTTCTCCCAGTAGTCGCGTCCACCCTCGGCGCCCGCGTAGCCGGCGAAGTGCTTGACACAGGCGGCGATGCGATCGGGAGCGGACGGGTCGTCGCCCTGCAGGCCCCGCACCGCGGCCTCGGCCATACGAGAGGCCAGGCAGGGGTCTTCACCGAAGCTCTCTGCAATGCGTCCCCAGCGCGGGTCGCGGCTGACATCGACCATGGGTGCGAACGTCCACTGGACTCCGTCCGCCGATGCCTCGCGAGCAGTGACCTCAGCGCCCTGCCGCACGAGTTCCGGGTTCCAGGTGGCAGCCTGGCCGAGCGGAATGGGGAACACCGTCCGGTGCCCGTGGATAACGTCACGGGCGAAGATCAGCGGGACGCCAAGCCGTGACTGCTCGACCGCCATGCGCTGCAGCTCGTTGATCGCCCGGGCGTTGACCCCTTCGTCTCGTACGTTGCCCGCATTCGCGCCGCTGGCGTTGAACAGCGAGCCGACAAGCCCCTTCGCGATCAGCGACTTGTCCCAGTCCTTGCGCTGGTGAATCTGGTGGGTCTGCCCGATTTTCTCTTCGAGCGTCATTGCGGCGAGGAGCAGCTCCACACGCTTCCCGACCGGTTTGTCTTTGTCAAGCCATGGTCTGTCCATCGGTCTCCCGTTGTACCGGCTGAGGGCAGGCGAAAATAGACGATGCTGCGCGAGGATGGGGAGCGATGAGCGGAGGCTCTTGCGGCAGGGATTGTCGCGGAAAGCTGCGCGCGTGTTGGGCCGCGTGCGATGCGCGGCCCTGCGCAGGTTGCAGCAAAAGCCCGGCGCCCGCGGTCGCCCTGAGGCGACACGCGGCGGGCGGCCGCCCGACGACTACCGGGGGATTGTGAGTTCCGAAGCCCGCGATGATGTTTGCCCTACGTACACGCCGGGCGCCATGCGCCGCACCAGCACCATCGACGGTCGGCCGAGAAGGTCGAACGTGCAGGGGTTCGTTCGCGACACAGGCGCTGCCCGGAGGTACGTCGATGTCGGGGCGACGCCCGTGCTGACGCCTGCGTAGAGCGTCGTGATCGACTTCGCGGGAAGAGTGATTGACGACGGGTTCTGTGTGACGAGTTCCACACCCTTCGCGCCGTCCGTGGTCTGAAACCCCCGGTACTCGGACGGGAGTCCCGAGCCGGCAATTGAGACGGTGCGGGACGCGGTCGCAATGTTGATCAGCACCACCGTGAACCACCCGCGGGCCTGGTCTTCGAACGCCACCGAGAGCACTGTCGTGTCGTTCGACTCGCAGTCAACCCGCACGGCGCCGTCCCGCACGTAACGTCCGAAATGCGCGAGCGCATAGTAGCCCGGGTAATACACGCCGTTCCACACCATGTGGTTGTCGCTCTCGTTGGCGCATGTCCATTTCGAGAACACCGACAGGTCGCCGAACTTGACACCCACGTAGATGGCGCCGGCCATGCTGATTGCCTGCGACATCGTGGTGCAGGGCATGTCGGTCTCGGTCTGCCAGCAGGGAACGCCGAGCTGCGCCGCACGCGCCGCAATCTGTGTCCACCCCGCGGCACTGCCGTAGTCGGGCTCAACGCCGTCCTTGTACCCGTGCACCGCAAGCGCACCGAGGAAGCCCTTCGCTTCGGCGTCACTAAGGATGGGGTCGGTGTAGTTGCGCACACCGTCACCGCGGGTGTAGGTCGCCATGCACTCGGGTCCCATCAGCATCGTGTGCGCGAGAACTCCCTGGGTCTGTGCGAGACGCCCGAGTTCGACGTGCATGTTCTTGTAGGGAATCGGATCGAAGATGCATGAGTTGTAGGGTTCGTAGAACGCCGGCTCGTTCTGGAAGTTGAACGCCAGCAGGTCGACGCCGCACCCGGTCTTGAACGCGTTGATTTCGTTGACACAGTATGTCGCGTAATCGTCGTACTTGTCGGTCAGCAGGTTACCCCCGCAACAGGTCTCGCCATTGGTTTTCATGTCGGCCGGCGGGCTCCAACTGGTCATGATGAAGTGCTGCATGCCGCGCGCGACCAGGGCCCGGATATGCTCGTTGGCGCCGCTGCGCATGCTCGTGCGAAACACGTTCATGTCACGCGCCAGGCTGTCGTAGAACCCAGCCGAATCGAGGTCGGCTGTGTAGTAGAACGGGCCGACCTTGTACTTCCAGGCCTTGATATTGGTGTGCGTGCCGAAGCCGACCATGGTCTGGTGGTGGCTTGCCTTGTTGATTGTCACCGTCGCCGCGTGCAGCTGGCCGGACAGGAGCAGAAGGCAGGCCGCCGCAGCTGTCAATCGGACGTTCATGATTCCCCCTGGGTTGGTGTCAGCTTTCCCCTGTCCACAATGTACGCGAGTCGCAGGGGTGGCGTTCTGCCGTCAATTACACTAGATTATGATAATCTATAGATTAGTATGGAGGGACACGTGGGGATTCCGACTCCTGGGCAGGCTCGTGCCATGGCGCATATCGCGGCGAGGCGAACTGCGGGCAACACCAGGCTTCCGTCGGTCAAACAGATGGCGGCGGAGTGCGGTGTGGCGTACGCAACGATGTGGAAGGGGGTGCGTGCCGAGGCGCGGGCGGGGCGGCTCCGGTGTCGCCCGGGCAGGGGAATCGAGGTGGTTGCGGAGCCACAACCGGTCCGCAACCGACCTCTCCCGGCAGCCGCGGACAGGCCCCGGTGGCGCCACGTGCTCAAGGCGCTTCGCAGCGACATCACGCATGCGGCGTTTGCTCCCGGCGAAGTGCTTCCCACACTCGGTGTTCTGCAGGCCCGGTATGGCGTGTGCTACGCGACCATGCGCATGGCCATGGAGCGGGCAGCAGAGTCGGGTGATGTGCACTATGAGCGCAGACGCTGGGTGGTGCCTGTCGTGCGAGCGCCCGATGACTTCTACACGGTGTACATCGCAGCCCGGGGCGATCCGGGGCAGCCGCACGTGCCGATGGGTGCGATGGCGAAGGTGGTGTACGAGCATATCGCCGGAGGTTGCATGCGCCGGGGTATCGTGCCCCGCATGATCCCGTTCCACTATATCGACCGACGGCTCGTCACGTACCGTCGGACCAACGCGTTCCCGCAGGTGCACCACTCGGTCCTGGGCGTGGTCGTGCTGGCTTCGGGACTGGGATCGCTTGACACGCCGGAGTACACCTCGCGGCTGTGCGCGGCAGGACACTCGGTTGCGCTCGTGGACGACCTTCGTACCGTCGCCGCCCTCGAGTCGCTTCCGGGACGCGGTCGGGTACAGTGGTGTGTACCAAGCGGCGATCATGAGGCAGGACGCCAGGTTGGCAGGGCACTGGTGTCGCTGGGGCACCGGTACGTCGCGTGGGTATCGCCGTTTGACGGCGTCGCGTGGTCGCAGCAGCGGTTGGCGGGGCTGCGAAGCGTGGTGGAGCAGGAGGGCGGCGGGAAGGTGGAGGCGGCGGTGGCGGTGATGCCGGCGCCTGTCCCGGGCGAGTGGCAGTCGGTGCGTGAGTTGGTTGAGGGGGCGCAGGCTGCGGGAGGCCTGCTTGCGCCGGCCGTGCGGCAGACGCTGTTGCACCGTGACATGGCCGGGCGGTTCGGCGGCTTGCGCTCGGAGCAGAGGCGTCGCGAGGTGCTGCTTCCCCTGGTTGACCGTGTCGTACAGCGGCGAGGCGTGACCGCGATGGTGGCGGCGAGTGACGCGGTGGCGATGGTGTGTATGGAGCGCCTGGCGCAGCGCGGGGTGCAGGTCCCGCGCGGTCTTTCGGTGGTGAGTTTCGATGACCGTGAAGAAGCGTCGTATTTCAACCTTACCAGCTACACGTTCAACGCGCCGGGGATGGCGGACGCTGCCCTGGCGTTCCTGCTTCGGCCTCCCGCCGCGCGTCGCGGCGAGAAACGCCCCGAGACCGTGGTGGTTCCGGGGCGCCTGGTGATGCGGCACAGTCTTGCGGCTGCCCCCGCCTGAGCCTCTGTTTTCCAGCGGAAAACGCCAATCTGCCGGAGGGAGTGCCGCGCCATTCCCTTCCGGCGCCAGGCCGGGTACATTCAGGGTGAGCCAGACAGGCGTATGCACACACTCTTTCACCAAGGCAGAGGAGGCGGGTATGCGGTCAGCGACGAAGTGGGCCATTCTGGGCGGGATCCTGCTCACAGGCGTGTGGGCGGCGTTTGGGCAGACGACGGTGACGTTCCCCATCGAGGATATCGAGGGACCGGTGTGCGTGGTGCACGACACGGTGCGCGGTGTCGCGTTCACGATATCGCCCGAGCACTCGCAGTACAACGTCGTCGTGACCGACGGGCTGGCGCATATCCGCCTGACCCAGATGTTCGTCAACGAGTACGGCGATATCCGCGACATTGTCTACGTGTTCCCGCTGCCCCACGACGGCGCCGTGCACGCAATGGCCATGGTCTACCACGACAGCGTGTACGTGGCGGAGATCTACGAGAAGGAAGAGGCTCAGCAGATCTACGACTCAGTGGCCTCGAGCGGCGGAACCGCCGCCCTTCTGCTGCAGAGCAGGCCCAACGTGTTCCAGCAGCACCTCGCCAACATCGCCATGGGTGACACCGCCTGGGTGCGTATCGAAGTGTCGGTGCCGCTGAAGTACAGCGACGGGGAGTACGAACTGGCTGTGCCGACCATGGTCGGGTGCCGCTATGCCAGCGCCGGTGCGGATCCGGTGCCCGGGTGCACCGGCTGGAACCCGCCGGAGAACCGTGACGCGACCAGCCTGGAGTTCAACGTACTCGTGCAGACCGGCTACGCCATCGACCGACTCGAATCGCCCACGCACCCAATCAATGTGTACTCGGTAGAAGCGTGCCGGCAGGTACTCGAGCAGCGCTCGCTGCTGGCGCCCGACACCGAGTTGCCCATGCCGCACAACCGGGTCGCACTGCTGGCCGCCGCAGAAACCTTCCCCAACCGCGACTTCGTGCTGCGCTTCCGCCGCGACAACGCCGAGCACGAATTCTCGGTGGCGACCTACTTCAATCCCGATCGCCCTCTGGGCCACTTCGCACTCAGCCTGTTCCCCGACACGAACCTGTTCAGCGGTTCGCGGCCCAACCTGGAGATCGTGCTCCTGGTCGACGTGTCCGGCTCGCAGAGCGGCTGGCCGCTCGAACGAGAGAAGGAGATCTGCGGCGTCATCCTCGACCGCCTTCTGCCTGCCGACCGGCTGACCGTACTGTCGTTCCATACCTCCGTGGCCTGGTGCTTCGGCGACAACCTCCCCGTTGCGGCCTCGGCGTCGAACATCACCGTTGCGCGCGAGTGGATCAACGGTCTGGCCCCCGGTGGCGGCACCGACCTGCTGCTGGGTGTCACCGAAGCGCTCAGCGCCCCGGTTACCACCGAACACGACCGGTACTACGTGTTCCTCACCGACGGGTTCATCACCAACGAAGAAGCCATCTTCGATGCGCTCCGCAACCACCCCTCACAACCGACCGTGTTCACGTTCGGCGCGGGCAACAGCCTCAATCGCTACTTCCTCGAACAGGCCGCGGCCATCGGCAACGGGTTCGCGACCGAGATCACGCAGTTGGAGGATGTGGAACCGAAGGTGGACGAAGCCTGGCAGAAGATCGAGTCGCCGCAGCTGCGCAATGTCACGGTGGACTTCGGCGGGGCGGACGTCTCGGAGCTGATCATGCCGCTGGGCACGAATCTGTACCGGGGCAGCCCGCTGGTGATGTACGGTTCGTACCGCCACGGTGGTCTGCGGACAGTGACGGTCACGGGGTACCGGGACGGTGTGCCCGTGCAGTTCTCCCGGCAGGTGAACTTTGCGGTCGGCCGCAACCTCAATCGCATGGTGCCCCAGGTGTGGGCCCGGCACAAGATTGAGCAGTTGGTGCTCGAGGAAGGCACTACGACGGCCAACAAGGACAGCATCGTGGCGATCTCGATCGAGTACCAGGTGCTGAGCAAGTACACGGCGTTCCTGGCGATCAACCCGGTACCGGTGGGCAGCGACGCGGGCAGCGAAGACGACAGTTGGCTGTACGGTTCCGTGGAAGTAGAGCCCGCTGCAGCGGCGGTCGACGCCACAGCCGCGGTGTTCGGCGTGCGGGCGGAGCGCGGGATGCTTGTCGTCGAGCTGCCCTCAGGCGCTTGTGCCCACGAGATGGAGGTGCTGGACCTGCGCGGGCGACTGGTGTACCGCCTTGACCTCGGAAGCCGTGGGGCGGTATCGGTGGTGCGCTGGGACGGGCGGATGGCGGATGGCAGGGCGCTGCCCGCCGGTCGCTACGTCGTGCGACTGAGAACCGGCCGCGGGTGGATGTCCTCTACGGTGCTCTGGAGAGGCTGAGGGGGATGGGCGCAGGGCCGGGAGCATCAGCAGTTCGCTCCCGGCCCGTCATAACTATTTTCGCGTTCTTGGCGCCACTCTCGCACCTCTTCGAAAGGTTCTCCCATGGCAGGCAGGAACGTGGTTCTCTTTGGCCCCCCCGGCGCGGGCAAGGGCACCCAGGCAGCACGGCTGAAGGACCTCCTTGCAGTGCCCCACATCTCCACCGGCGACATGTTCCGCTACCATATCAAGAACGGCACCGACCTTGGCAAGACCGCGCAGCAGTACTCCAACGCGGGCAAGCTGGTGCCCGATGAAGTCACGATTGCGATGGTGCACGACCGTCTCTCGCAGGACGACGTGAAGGGAGGGTTTCTTCTCGACGGGTTCCCGCGGAGTGTCCCACAGGCGGAGGCGCTGGACGGGATCCTGCAGAAACTCGGCAGACAGCTTGACACTGTGGTGAACATCTCGGTCTCTGACGACGAGGTCCGCGCCCGGCTGGCGAAGCGTGCCGGTATCGAGGGACGTGCGGACGATGCCGACCCGAAGGTGATACAGAACCGGATAGATACCTACAAGGGCCAGAGCGAGCCCTGCCTGGATTACTACCGCCCGAAAGGTGTGGTACGTGACATCGACGGGATCGGGTCGATCGAAGAGATATTCGGCCGGATTGCCGAGGTGTTCAAGCGGGGTTGAGCGCGAGTCCGACCGCGTGCTGCGCATCGACTGCTTCCTTGAACAACGCGCGGTCGACCTCGCCGGCCCGGCCCAGTTCCCAGGCGCCGGGCATGGCGATCACTCGCTTGCCCATGGTGAGGGCAAGCGCGATCTCACTCAGCGTACCGTATGAGCCGGGGAATGCGATGAGCACGTCGGCGGTGCGCGCCACCAGCACGTTGCGGCCAGTACCCATGCCGGTAGCGACTGCCACTGTCACGTAGGCGTTGGCAGCGTGCCGATCTTCGCCCGGTAGAATCCCCACAACCGTCCCGCCGTGTTCCGAAGCCCCCTGGCTCGCGGCTTCCATCACGCCGCCCAGCCCGCCGCACACGAGGGTGGCTCCCCGCGCAGCGATCTGCCTGCCGACCTCACGAGCGCTCGCAAGAACCTCCTCACTCGCGCTGTTCCCGCCGACCACGCCGATACACAATGGCTGTGTCATACGCTCACTCGCCGATAATCTTGATAAGGATACGCTTGTCGCGCTTGCCGTCGAACTCACCGTAGAATATCTGCTCCCAGGGGCCGAAGTCCAGCTTGCCGCCGGTAACCGCCACCACCACCTCCCGCCCCATCACCTGCCGCTTCAGGTGCGCATCCCCGTTGTCCTCGTGCCCGTTGTGGCGGTACTGGCTCACCGGTTCGTGCGGCGCGAGTTTCTCCAGCCAGTCGTCGTAGTCCTTGAGCAGCCCCGGCTCATCATCATTGATAAACACGCTCGCCGTTATATGCATCGCGTTGACCAGGCACAGGCCCTCGCTGATCCCGCTCTTCTCGAGCGCCTTCTCCACCGAGGGAGTGATGTTGATGTAGTCGCGACGGGTCTTGACCCTCAGCGTCAGCACCTCGCGATGCGATTTCACAGCCCCATCTCCTTCAGCCGCGCCTTCAGTTCGGTCGCCAGTTGTTCGGAACCCGGCTTGTTGAACAGCGCGAACATGTTCTTCTTGTAGGCCTCCACGCCCGGCTGATCGAACGGGTTCACCCGGAGCAGGTAGCCCGAGAGCGCGATCGCTTTCTCGAAGAAGTAGAACAGTTGGCCCAGGCTTTCCTCGCTGCGGTCGGGCACCGTGATCGTGGCGCACGGCACGCCGCCGTCAAGATGCGCCAGCAGAGTCCCGCGGTAGGCGTTCTGGTTGATCTGCTCAAACGACTTGCCGGCAAGGAAATTCAGTCCGTCCCCGTCCTCGCCGAACTTCGGCACGGTCACCGTCTCGCGCGTTTGCGCCAGCACCACGAACGTCTCGAATACCGTGCGCACCCCTTCCTGCATCCACTGACCGAGAGAGTGCAGGTCGGTGGTATAGTCGAGCGAAGCCGGGAATATGCCGGTCAGGTTCTTTCCTTCCGACTCGCCGGCCAGCTGTTTCCACCATTCGCTGACGAAGTGAAGGTGGGGCTGGAATGACGCGAGGACTTCGATAGCGGCACCGCGGCGGAACAGGATATTGCGCACGGCAGCGTAGCGTCCCGCGAGGTTTCCAGCCACGCTGCCGCCCGCGCAGTACGCCATGGCTTCACGGGCCCCAGCGAGCAGCTTCGCGATATCGATCCCGGCCACCGCGATAGGGAACAGACCCACCGGCGTCAGCACCGAGAATCTCCCGCCCACGTCGCCCGGTATCGAGAACGTTGCGTACCCCTCCGCCTTCGAGAGTGCCCGCAACGCTCCCTTCGCGGGGTCAGTTGTGGCCACGATACGCGCGGCCGCACCCTTGGCGCCGTACCTCTTCTCCATCCATTGCCGTACCACGCGGAACGCAATGCCGGGTTCGGTAGTGGTGCCGCTCTTGGAGATAACGTTGACTGCGACCCGCTTGTCGTCGAGGAGCCGCAGAAGGTCGGCGAGGTAGTCGGAGTTGACGTTGTGGCCGGCAAACAGCACGCGGGGCGAACGCACGTCCTCGAACGTGCTGCTCATGAACTCGATGGCTGCCTTCGACCCGAGGTAGGAACCACCGATCCCGATGCAGAGCAGCACGTCCGACTCCTGCCGGATCTCGTCCGCTTTTTCCTGCACCGATGCGAGGTCGGCACCGGTCAGCCTGGCAGGCAGGTCAAGCCAGCCGAGGAAATCACTCCCCAGCCCGGTCCTGTCAGCCAGTGCCTCGTCGGCTGCCGCGAGTGACGGGTTGTATGCCTCGAGTTCGGCCGTGCTCACCCATTTCCGCAACGTGTTGTCGTCATACGCAATACGCTTCATCCGTCCGCTTCCTCCGAGTCAACGAGTAGTACTGCCTTGTCGCTCTGTACTCCGCACTCCGCGCTCCGCATTCCCCACTCACAACATCTTCTGCACCATCCCGCGCTCCTGTACCACGGGCCGCGAAATCGTCATCAGTATCACCCCGCTCTTGAACAGGCTCACCATGCCCGTCGACTCCGACACGGCCACCGAGAGCGCGTTCGTGCATGCCGTGATGCCTGCCGCGGCCGCGTGCCGCGCGCCCAGCCCGCTGGGGAGCGCGTCGATCTCGGTTACCTGCGGGCGGAGGTAGCTTCCCGCCGACAGCACGATCCCGTCGCCGGTCACCACGAACGCCCCGTCAATCGCCGCGAACTCCTTGATAGTCTCGTCGAGGCCGGGGTCGAGGATATTGCGCTCCGACTCGCTGTAGCCGCGGAACGGGTTGATGATCAGTTGGCGCACGAACCCGTTGACCGAGTTGGTGTCACCAACAACGAAGATCGTGCCGATCGGCTTTCCCTCTCGTCCCTCAATCGCCACTTCGGCCGCCACCCCGAGGATTCGCTCGAGTACTTCCGGCTTGACATCCGGGGGCAGGATATTCTGCGCGCTCGTGAGGAAGAATTCGTATTCGGTGGCGATGTCCAGCACCACGATGGTGTCGAATACGCCGCGCTTGGGGTTCCCCGAGAGGCATACCACCTTGTCGGCGCGGTTCAGCAGGTTCCGTGACAGCGCGAGCAGTATGCCGATTTTCATCTGATCGAACCGCGATGAGGGGAACGACGGTGCGTTGATCACGGCGTGGATGCGCTTGTCGTCGGAAGAGAACCGGGCCTTGTTGCTGCACACGACCACCACGCTTGCCTTGCCCTTGAACTGGTCGAGGAAATCGTCCGAGGCCACCGTGTCGGCGAACGCGACGATGTGCTTTGCTTTGATCTCGCCGGCGAGCTTGGTGGCCGCTACCACCAGCGGGTCCTGCGGCCGCTTGGCCGTCTTCGGCGTTCCGGCGTTCTTGGCCTTGGGCGGTGCTGCCAGCAGCTTGGGGAGGTTCACCGGTTCCTCAAACTTCATGACCGCATCCCGCATCGGTCCGCTCTTGAACACCCCCGCGACATCGGCCAGCACCTGGAGATGCTTCTGGCGGTCTACCGACTCGTTGGTGAGCAGGAGCACCACGATGTGGGCCTGTCCCCCCCGGGCAGCATCGAACGGCACGCCAAGCGCGCTCCGGCCGACTGCTATGGCGAAGTCACGTTCCAACGCGACGCGTGCGTGGGGAAGCGCCACGTTCTGGCCGATATACGTGGAGGAGGACTCCTCACGTTTCAACACCTCATCCAGCACCTGCTTCTGCCGACGTACCCCGAGCGCCTTGCACACAACCTTGACCAACTCCTCTATGGCCTGGGTCTTGTCGGTCGTACCGATGTCGACCACCATCGGGGCTACCAGATGATCCACCATGCCCATGCAGCGTTCTCCTTTCGCCGGGCGCTACTCGGTTGCCGCGGCGTAATACCGTACCACCTGCTTCGAGCGGACCCGCAGTCGCTTATCGCGCACCCACACCGCCTTCTGCACTGTCAACTGCCGGATTCCCTCGCTCAGAAGCTGCTCCGGGGTCAGCTCGCCCACGGATGATACATTCCGGCCCGCGTCCCGAAGTCGCTGGACCTCAAGTGGACAGGCTTCCCGGGCCTCGTCGAGGGTCAGGCCCGGACGGCGGGCGAGGACCGCGGCCAGCACGTGCGAGGGCAGCATGCGGTAGAGCGTGCTGAACATGTCGTATACCCGAAGGCTTGCGCTCTGAAAGGCGAGGCGGCACGCCGAGAAGTCGTCGCGTGCGTCCTCGATGATGTCGCGTTCCGGGTCGTAGAGCGTGTCGATCAGGACCGGCATGCCGTAATCGACGTGTATCGCACCGTAGCGGACCCCGAAGTAGTGCGCGTGCATCAGCTTGACAAACGCGCCCGCGTCCCCGCCGTAATACAACAGCGTGCCCAGCAGGCGCCGCTTCCAGCCCTGGCCCGGCCGCCGCATGTGCTTGCCCCTGAGCAGGCCGGGAAACGCGTGCAGCTCGGGGAGCCTCTCGTAGGAGACCGACATCGGGAGCAGGTAGGCCGTCCGCGACGGGGCACGGCGCTGGGCCAGTATGCCCGCCCCCAGGATCCCCCCCCGCGCCTCGAGCATCTCCCCCTCGTAGCTCCGTCCTCCCTCCGGGAACACCACGATCGTGTCGCCGTCGCGAAGCATCCCCACCACCTGCTCGCACAGGCCCCGCACGTAGTCGCGCCCGAACGTCGAGCCCCTGCGCACAGTGAACGCCCCGAAGTTGCGGAACAGGGGGCCTATGACAGGAAGGCTCGTGAGGTTCTCGCCGGCCGCAAACCGCATGTTCTGTACGCCCATGTGGTGCAGCATATACCCGACCACGAAGTAGTCCAGCTGGCTGCGGTGCGTGCAGGCCACCATCAGCGAGCTGTCCGAGAACATGGCCGGATCGAGGGCCGGGCCGCAGATATCGACCCGGGTGAATGTCTGACGGAGGAACCTGTTGACACTGGCGGAAATGCGTTTGACTTCGGTCTGGTACTGTTTCATCGCCGGAAGCTGTAGTTGCAGGCAAACACCTTCACCTGGCCTTCGACGGCCAGGCGGCGTTTGCCGAAGCAGTAGGAGCGGCAGAACCAAAAATAGGATGCGTTAGGCTCATAGCGCCAACCCTGCGCCTCGCGAGCCGCGCCCGAGAGCACAGCAGAAAGGGAGGGCCCGTCCGGACCCTCCCTGTCACCCTCGACACATGTGCTCAGATCGCTCAGGCAACCTTGCTCGCCTTCGCTCCCTTCGCCTTCTTGCTCTGCTCAGCCTCGATGATCTCGTCGGCATCGATTTCGATCATCTCACTCGCCCTGCGCATCTGCTCCACCAGGTCCTCACGTCCGATCAGGCGCAGGTGGCGCATGCGCTTGTACTCGTTACGGTGCTCGGGGCAGTACTTCGGGTACACGTACTGCCGCGGATAGATCTTGACTTCGAACTGGTTCTCGCAAGCCTCCAGCGCACACGTCATCACCATCGTAACCACCTCGGTGTAGTTGTGCTTGAAGGTCTGGTTCTTCAGGTTGACGTCCTCGGGCTTCGTCCGCTTGCGGATGCGATAGCGGTCCTCACGGTGCTCCGGGCAGTACTTCGAGATGTGAATCCCGAAGAAGATCTTCCCGCACCCAGGATACTGGCACCGCTTCTCGCGCAGCTTCTGACGACGCCTCGACTTCGGCAACTGCATGGACACGGCTCCTTCTGTGCGGCCCTCGTTCGCCGCACCCTGACAGCATGTATGATTATGAAAAAGGTGTTGTACTCAAGGCGTCGTTAATATACGGGCAATGGCAGCAATGCGCAAGCAGAACGATGCGGAATCGTGTAGAGTACGCGTAGAAAAGGCCCACAGATTGACCAACGCAATACATTGCAGATACGCTAGTTGTGGCTTTTCCTCTGCAGTGCGGCTTGACACAGATAGCAGCCAGTAGTGGTTGACATAAGGCTATAGCATATTGTCAATCTGTCCCCCGGGGTGAGTATATTACCCGCGATGCATACCGTCACGATGCCGGAACGGGTGGAGCGGTCGTGGGTGAGTGCTGAGTTCGCGCGGGTGTGCTCGTTGCGCGGGCCGCTCACGCTGGATTTTGGTGCGACGAAGGCGGTGGACGCTGCGGGGGCGTCTCTGGTGCATGTCTTGCGCCGACGCCGCGCGCAGTCGGGGAACGACCTGCAGCTGATCAACGTTCCACCGGTGGTTCAGGCGGTGCTTGACGGGTGGCGGGGCGGGCCAGTGGCCGGTGCGGCGCAGGGCCCTGCCGAGGGTTTCTACGCGCGGGTGGGTGCGGCGACGCTGGCACTTCGTGAGGAGGCGCTCGAGGCGCTTACAGTGCTTTCGGAGATGTTCTACTGGGGCACTCTCGGACTGCTTCGCAGGCGTGACTTCCGCGAGGGCTGTCTTGGCGAGCAGATGTACCTGCTGGGGTACAAGGCGATCATGATTGTGGGGATGCTCTCGTTCCTGATCGGCATCGTCATCGCGCTCCAATCGGCCATGTTCCTGCGAACGTACGGCGCGGGCATCTACCTGGCGTCGATGATCGGCTGGTCGATGCTCAAGGAGTTCGGGCCGCTGTT
>CAZJJT010000018.1:7552-19942 GCA_964546395.1 uncultured Fibrobacterota bacterium | reverse complement strand
GTCTGCATGGCGCTCGACCCGGGGTTCCTGCGGGTCGACCCCTACCCCGTCTCGCCGTTCCTCAACGGTATCGGCGACAGCAAGGGGTTCGTGCTTGACAAGGAGAACCGGTTCTGGGAAGACAGCATTCCCGGGCGTGTGGCGCAGCGTATCGCCGCGTACACCGCAGAGGACTGGGCGGGAGCAGACACGAACGGCGCTCCGCTGGTGCACGCAAGCGGAAGCTGGGGCGAGCCGATCGTGTCGTACGGAGACTACCTGTTCACCGATTCGATCGTGCAACTCAACCTCTCGCTCATCGAGTCGTTCGCCGACACGCTTGCCTCACGCGGCGTGCACCTGCTTCTCGTGCACTTCCCGCAGAACCCGCGTTATCGGGAAACAGGCATGATCGGCCGCTACGGCCCTTCCGACACCACCTTCACGCGTCTGGAGACCTGGCTGCACGACCAGGAGAGCGCCAACCCACTGTTCCACTACTATGACGCGCACCAGTACGGGCTGCACGACTATTCGGACGCGGAGGCAACAGACACCGACCACCTCGGCCCGTCCGGCGCGGCAAAACTCACCGCCCGTGTCGACAGCGTGCTCACTGCCGCAGGCGCATGGTGAGGCGGTCATGATCGGCCCAGAGCGCCAGCGCGAACACTCGCCGTTCCTGCGCAAGCAGCCGGTGCGCAACCTGACCAGGTACCACTACCTGTACCCCACGCTGCGCCAGGGGCTCCACGCGTGGCTCCGCCAGCGCCCGCCGGGACGCGTGCTGCTGCCCGACCACGTGCCGCAGGGGGTGCACGACCCGTTCCTGCGCCTGGGCTGGAGCATTTACTACTACCATGTACCCTCCTGCATGCGGCTGAAGCGCACCGAAGTGGCTGTTCGGTTCCAGGCGACCCGGCCAGACATCGCGGTACTGGTTCATCCGTTCGGCGTCTACGTGGAGGAAAACGTGGCACTGATGCGGGGCTTGTGCCGTGACGGGACGATGCTGTTCGAAGACTTCGCTCACACAGTGTGGGACAGCACCGTAGCACTCTCTGGCGATCTCTGCGGTTTCTCGTTTGCAAAATCCCTGGGGGTCTCGAGCGGCTCACTGCTCTGGCTCACCAACCGCGAAAACATCGGTATCGACACCCCTGGTCTACCGGGACGCGGCGAGCGACGCCTGGGCACACTGCTCGCACGACAACTCGCTGTCGAGCACTGGTGCGCCACGGTTGTCCGTTCCCGGGTCAGCCAGGTGCTGCTGCTTCGAGCAACGGCACGGCTGCGCGCTTACTACCCGTTCCTGCTCGCACATTACCCGACCCTCCGTGCGCCCCCGACCGCCCGGAGTATCGCGCTGCTTGACAGAATCGACACCGAGGGCGTCGCTGCACAGCGGCGACGGATCGCACAGCGATACGCGCGTGAACTCGACCCGCGTCTGTTGCCCGATTTGCCGCGGGAGTGTTTCGAACGCCAGGCGTTGTTCGGGTTCCCGGTGCTCGTGGATGACCGGGAGGCGTTCCACAGCGCGCTGTATCGCCAGGGTGTGCGAGGCACCGTTCTCTGCGACCGGTGGTGGTTCGACACGGACCGCTCACCCGGTGGGCTCTACCGTCGTCACTACCTTCTGCCGCTGAGCCACTACATGAGCGATACGCAGGTGGAACGGGTGATCGGTGCGGCCGCGCAGGCGCTGCGCTGAGCAAAGGCCCCTACGGCGAAAGTGGGACCGGTGAAGACACGAGCAGGTAGAGCCAGGGCCAGCAGCACAGCACGCACGTGGCGGCCAGCGGCGTAACCATCGACGGGAGGCGCGCGCGCAGCCGTTCAATCGCCAGCGCCATGGCGATGGTGAGCGGACCCAGCGCCGGCAGCAGAAACCGTCCCTCGGCATGCGGCCACACCAGGTTGAATCGCACGTACGCCGCCGCCGCGGCGGCGAGGAGCACGCCGAAGAGCACTGCCGAGCGCGGCTCGAGCGCGCCTCGTCTGATGCCGAAGGTTGCGCCGATGGCGCAGAGCGCAAGCAGCAGCGCACCGCACCATCCCAGCAGTCCCGCCGCCCGCGATCCCGGCACATGCTGCATCGGGAACCAGAACGACCGTACCGAGTACTTGAGAAATGCCGTCAGCGCGCCAATCGATTCGAGCGGAGCACGCGGATCACCGCAGGCTGCATTGAACGCAAGCAGCGTGCCGTACACGCGCAGGTTGCGCAGGTACCACGGCGCCGCGATTGCCAGCGACAGCGTGATGGCGACGGCGCATGCGGTGACGATATGCGGTTGACGGCGACGCAGCCACACCAGCGCGTACGCAGTTGCCACCATCGGGTACAGCACCAGCGCGGATGACTTCGTGAGCATGCCAACGCCGAGCACGAAGCCGGTGAGAACCGTGCAGCGCCACAGCGCGCGGTCGGACTGCGTCTCGTGACTCAGTCGCAGTGACAGCCATACCGCCGCGGCTGCCGCCAGCCAGCTCATGGCATCGTTGGACACCACCGAACAGAAATATGCGTGAACCGGGAACAGCACCGCGCACGCGGTCGCCACGCGCTGCGTGGCGGGTGACAGGCCTGCCACGCCCGCGGCAAGCCATACCAGCCAGAGCGTCGCGAGCCCGCACAGCAGCGAGACCAGACGGCCGGTTACGAGCAGCGGCGTACCCCCTGCCGCGCGGCTGAGCACTGCACACAGCGCGTAGTACAGCGGCGGCTGGTAGAACTCGTAGTCGTTGCGTTCGAACGCCCCCGCGTCGTCGACGTCGTGTACCTGCACGGGCAGCCGAGCGCTGTCGGCGAGGAATGCGGCATAGTTGACATGCGAAGGCTCGTCATTGAGCCCCTCGAGGCGCAGCGGGCCGACGGCGGCACCCGAGGGGAGCAGGAAGGCCAGCGCCACGCGAAGCAGCACGCCAGACGCGAGGAGGAGAGCAAACGAGCGCGTTCCCATGTTCCGAGGCGCTAGCCAAGCCGGGCGCGGTAGCTCACGCGCATGCATCCCGTGCTGCCCATCGACTCCTTGAAACGCACGAGAGACCAGGACGGTTCCATGGGGTTGCTGCTTGACGTGTCGGCGGAGACGCCGTAGTCGTACCAGCGGAATCCCTGCTCGGCACACCACCGCAGGCCGTGCTCGACAATCGCGTTGACCGCGTGCAGGTTATGATGTTCGTAGAGATGCATGGTGTAGAAGTTGAGCACACACCGTTCGTTGGCCGCAAACAGCAGTTGGCCCGCAACCGGCTGGCCACGGTAGTATGCCAGGAACAGGCTCATCATCCCGGGAAGCAGCTTCTCTATCCGCCGAAGCTCTTCGAGCGTGTGGGTCGGCTTCACCCCGAACTTGGCCTTGTTCTCGAGAAGAATCGGGTAGAACACGTCGAGATCGCTCGAGCGTTCGACCCGCACGCCCTTGTTGATCGACTGGTTGACCTTGTGGCGTGTGTTGCGCGACAGGTCCTGCTTGCCGTGGACCCGCGAAAAATCGATTACCGAAGAGTACAGCGGACTGTGCACGACGAACCCGTTGTACAGCATCGCGTATTCCATCGATTCGTCAAATGTCCGGTGATATACCTGCATGGGCGGCGTGAGAACGGCCTCGTCGAACCCCTGGTCGCGACACCACGCAAGGAACGCTTTCACCACTCCATCGGCTGCCGACAGCGCGATTGCTTCCCTGACAGCGAACCCGCCGAAGCTTGCCCCGAGGGGGCTGCGATAGGCGTTGCCCGACACTCCTCCGGGCAGCACCGCGAGCAGTTCGTCGCCCTCGTAGAACATCAGGTGGCGGTACGCGAACCGCTCGATCGGGTGGTAGTCGAGAAACCGCAGGTCGTGAAATACGGTGCCGTTGTTGCTCGCGGCGACGAACGAATGCCACTCCTCGCGCCGCGACACGTCGAATTCGGTGACCGCCACGCTCATGCGTTCGCCTCGATAATCTCCAGCGTGTGCAGGCTGTCTTCAACGGACGCCAGGCTCCCGCGGTCGCCCGTCTTGAGGTACGCGACGAGCGCGCGCAGTTCGCCCAGCAGCGGCTCCCCCTTGCGCACCGGGCAGGCGCGTGTGAGGAACGTGTCATCGTCCTTGTAGGCCGAGTACTCGCGCAGTTCCTGCGCAATCAGGTCGACCTCGAAGTACCCCTCCTGCGTGGTGACTTCGATGGTGCGGCGCTTGAACGGAGTAAGCCAGTTCGTGGTGATTGTCGCCAGGACGCCGCCCTCGAGCTCAAACGACAGATTCGCGCAGTCCTCGAGGTGGTTATGGATCCTGCGTGAGGAACTGATGTGCGATGATGTGATCGTTCGGCCGGTGATGAAACGCAGCAGATCGATGTCGTGGACGGCGAGGTCGGTCAGCACGCCCACATCGGCGATCCGCGGCGGCAGGTGACCGACGCGGGTGAAACTGATGCTGTACACTTCGCGGCCCGCAAGCTCCTGCGTGAGCGCCTGCACCACCGGGTTGAATCGCTCCACGTGACCCACGGCCGCCCTCACACCGGCCGCGTTCACCGTGTCACGGATACTGCACGCCTCGGCGGCCGTGGCGGCCACGGGCTTCTCGATGAACACGTCAAGCCCCTTCGCGACGCATGCGGTGACGATGTCGTGGTGCAGCGGCGTGGGAACTGCGATGAGGGCGACATCGAGCCGCTCCTTCGCGAGCAGTTCCTCCGCCGTGCGGTACACAGGCACGTCCGCGGCCTCAGCAATGGCGGGATCGCACAGCGCCGCCAACTCGACCCCGTCGATCGCACGCAGGATTCGCGCGTGGTTGCGCCCCATCACGCCGTGGCCAATCACTGCGGCGCGGATATGGCGCCCGGACACATCGGTACCCGTCTGCATGCCCATGGCGGCAAAATACTGCTCGTGTGCACCTGTCCCTGGCCCCGATCGACCTATTTTCCGATCGTGCAGCACGCCCTGAGACCAATGCTGCCGTCGGCGGCAGCTCTGGCCGCCCTGGCGGCCTTCGCCTCCTGCGAACATCTCGAACGCGTGGAAGCGCCACCGGTGGTGAGTCCGCAGCACCAGGGGATGGCGCTGATGCGCGCGGCAGGCTCAGCGGTGACCCTGGGGAGCCGCGGCGAGTATGCACGGTCCGACGAAGCGCCGCAGATGAACGTGACCTTCACGTATGACTTCTGGATCGACCGCACCGAGACGACAGTGAGGCAGTACCTCGACGTAACGGGGCGGCTCCCCGGCGAATACCGCGGACACCCCGGCGACCTCGACGTGCCCGTGGTGCATGTCACCTGGTACGACGCCGTGCTCTACTGCAACGCGCGCAGTCGCCTTCTCGGCCTCGACACGGTCTACGAGTATGCGGCAGTAGAGAGCACACCCGACGGTACCGTGTACCGGTTGCGCAACCTCGACGTGCGCTACGAGCGCGGCGGCTACCGACTGCCCACCGAAGCCGAGTGGGAGTCTGCAGCTCGCGCCGGTTCCGATGCTCCGTTTCCCTGGGGTGTCGATACCGCTGCTGCTGGGCTGTTCGCCTGGTACCAGGAGAACGCCGCCGGCCCCCGGCCCGCCGCAACGCTCCGGCCAAACCGACTGGGTCTGTACGACATGAGCGGGAACGTGATGGAGTGGGTGGGGGATGTCAAGGGCCCCTACGCCGACACGTCACTCAGCGACTTCGCGGGCGCGTTCCAGTCCGCCACGGGTGAACGCCCGGTGAAGGGCGGCAGCTACGCCCACGGCGTCGAGTACCTCCGCCCCGCGGCACGGTCCGAAACCTACGAGACGTTCTCTTCGTCGCGCACCCGCTACATCGGGTTTCGCTGTGCGGCCGCACCCCTGCGCACGCCGTCATTCCTCTCGGCCGACCAGTCGTCGAGTTCAGCCGCCGGCGTGTCGTTCACGCACACTGCAACGTGGGTGACTCCCACGCCACGAGCCAGGCTCGCATTTGTCAAGCGTGACGGCGGCCTGCGAACGCTGTGCACGATCGATTTCGACAGGCTTCTGCCGCAGTTCGTCGAGTACCGGGGCGAGCAGAGCGTCCAGATGCCCACGCTGTCACCCGACGGCGCCTGGGTGGCGTATTGCACCGGGGGCGAGGGCTTCCATGACAGTTCCTCGGTGTATGTGCGGCCGTTCGGTGACACTGCTGGCGTGCCGGTGAAACTCGCCGAAGAGCCCGCGTTCGTGCCGCGCTGGTGGGTGGACCCGACGCGGGGCGACACGTTCGTGGTGTACACGGACGCGACAGTGCTCAACGACGCTCCTTCGTGGAGCGAGGGGCGCACCATGCGCGTGCGCTTCGCTGATGGAGCTTTTGGCGGAACGCCCGAGGTGCTCGAAGCGGCGGGGAGTTACCATGGCGGCCTGTCGGCTGACGGGCGCTATGTGGCGAGCGGTCTGCCGCTGCTCTACATGAAAGACCGCCAGAGCGGTGAGCGCCGTACACTGTTCACCGGTCCCGGCAACGGCAAGGCCGCCGGAGACACCTCGCAGGTGTGCAACGTGTCCATATCGCCCTCGAGCGTACGGCCCGATGAAGTTCTGATGATCGACTTTGGTTCGCTCGGCCAGCTGAGCACCGTGACCGGCGGTGCCTACGGTGTGCACGAATACCTGTTTCGCGTACGCTTCGACAACACGGTCACCGGTGCATGGTACCGCCCACCGGGCGAACAGTCGTGGGACCACCCGGAGTGGTCGACCGTGTACGAGTGCGCGGCTGCCGGCGCGCAGGACAGCCGTGGGCGTCACCGTCGAATCTACGGCGTCAACCTGCACACATCCTCCGTCGCGCCCCTTGCGTGGTCGGATGTCCACGAACTGTGGCACCCGTACCTGTGGGTGGAGACGCAGGTGCCCCAGACCGAACTGCGCTACGGGCATGACAGCCTCGGGCGCTACGACGAACCACCGTCGCTGGAGATGGTCCAGTCGGGGCTCGCCTCGAAGATGGGGCGGTTCTGGCGGCTGGGCCGTGGGGTGGCGCTGATGTTCCTCGGCAGTTCACGCATCGAGGGCGGTGTGGCGCCAGCCATGTTCACCGGCCGCAGAGCATTCAACCTCAGTGCCCCGGGACTGCGGCTTGCGGTACTCGAACGTCTGCTCTTCGACTATGTGCTTCCCCACTGCCCCGACCTCGAACTGGTCGGCATCAATCTGCAGCCGGGCTGGATGGCGGACACGGTGTGTACCGAGCGATGGGAGCAGGCGACGGGGCAGACCGCGGGGTACCGGTACGACCGCTCGCACGGGTTCTGGGAGGACTCAGTCACCGCCGAATTCGTGCACCTGGTGTCGAAGGCGCCGAACGGGATGGACGGGGCGCTGGAGGGCGATTTGGGGTGGGTACGCCGCGAAACCCACGGATGGGCTTCGCCGGGGTTCGCGGGTGACAGAGAGTGGGAAGTCGGTGATACTAACTACTTGAAACACATGCAGATACTCACGAAGATCGCAGACTCGCTGGCGGCACGCGGCGTGCACCTTCTGGTGATCGCGTTCCCGCAGTCGTGGGCGTACCGGGTGTTCACGTACAAGGATGTCAGGGTGTACGGGCGGTACGGGCCGACGCTTGCGACGGCAGAGGCTATGTGGTTGCAGTTGCGCGAGATGGAGAAGCAGAACCCCTGGTTCCACTTCTACGACGCCCACCTGTTCGGCTGGCACGACTACCATCCGCTGGAGGCCTACGACGTGGACCATCTGAGCGAGTCGGGGGCGCTGAAGCTCACGGCGCGGCTCGACAGCCTTGTCCACACGATTCTGCCGTCACGGCCACTGTCACGGTGATCTGAATGCGCACAGAACCCTGAGGGGACGCGCTTGATGCCGCTTCCCTGGTGGATGTATCTTAGTCCGTTTTCGGTGCCTGCGTATCCTGCAGCAATTCTACCAGCTTCCGCATCCCGCGATTGGAGGATTTCCATGGCGAAGAAGTATGTGTACTCATTCGGCGGCGGTAAGGCCGACGGCAATGAGTCAATGAAAAACCTGTTGGGCGGCAAGGGCGCGAACCTTGCCGAAATGGCCGGCCATCCCTCGCTTCGTCTGCCGGTGCCTCCGGGTTTCACGATTACCACCGATGTCTGCACTCACTACTACGACAACCGCAAGACCTACCCGAAGGAACTCAAGGGGCAGGTGGCCGATGCGCTTGCCAGGGTCGAGAAGACCATGGGCAAGAAGTTCGGCGACAAGAACAACCCGCTGCTCGTGTCGGTGCGTTCGGGCGCACGCAAGTCGATGCCGGGCATGATGGACACGGTGCTCAACGTCGGTCTGAACGACGTTACGGTTGACGGTCTGATTGCGCAGTCGGGCAATGCGCGGTTTGCCTGGGACAGCTACCGGCGACTGGTGATGATGTACGCGGACGTGGTTATGGAGAAGGCGATGGGCAAGGCGCCCGCCCGCGGCAAGGGCATCCGCAAGCTTCTCGATGAACGGTTGGAGCAGGTGAAGCACCAGAAGGGCTGTGGCAGTGACACCGATCTTACCACCGAGGACCTCAAGGCGCTGGTGTCGGAGTTCAAGCGGATTGTCTCCTCGGAAATGGGCGAGTCGTTCCCCGAGGACCCGATGGCGCAGTTGTGGGGCGGTATCGGTGCGGTGTTCATGAGCTGGAACGGCAAGCGCGCCGTGGAATACCGGCGCATCGAGCGGATTCCCGACGAGTGGGGGACCGCGGTGAACGTGCAGTCGATGGTGTTCGGGAATATGGGCGACGAGTCGGCGACGGGTGTGGCGTTCACGCGCAACCCGGGCAACGGCGAGAACCAATTCTACGGCGAATACCTGGTGAACGCGCAGGGAGAGGATGTGGTGGCGGGTACCCGGACCCCCGGGCCGATCAACGCGTACTCGAAGAACGCGCAGAGCGAGCACCTTCCGTCGCTCGAAACCCTGATGCCGTCGATCTACCAGCAGTTGTTCGACATCCAGCGCCGTCTCGAGAAGCACTACAGAGACATGCAGGACATCGAGTTCACCATCGAGAAGGGCACGCTGTACATGCTGCAGTGCCGCGTGGGCAAGCGCAACGGTGTTGCCGCGGTGCGCATGGCGACAGACATGTACAAGGAGAAGATGATCGACGCGAAGACGGCGATCATGCGCGTGGCGCCGAACCAGCTCGTCGAACTGCTCCTGCCGATGATTGACCCGAAGGCGGAGCTGGCCTCCACGCCCATCGCCAAGGGGTTGCCAGCCGGCCCAGGCGGCGCGCGTGGCCGCGTGGTGTTCTCGTCGGCGGATGCGGTGGCGTGGGCGGAGCGCGGCGAGAAGGTGATCCTGGTTCGCGAAGAGACCTCGCCGGAGGACGTGGATGGGATGCACAAGGCGCAGGCGGTCCTGACCTCGAAGGGTGGCATGACCTCGCACGCGGCGCTGGTGGCCCGCGGCTGGGGCAAGTGCTGCATCGTGGGCTGCGCCGACATCGAGATTGCCGATGACAACCGGTCGCTGCGCACGAAGAACGGCGCCACGGTGAACGAGGGAGACTGGGTTTCGCTCAACGGTACGAAGGGCACGGTATACGTGGGGAGCCTGCCGCTGGTGGACATCGATGTGGAGCACAACGATGCGTACCGCGAGCTGATGGTGCTGGTGGACAAGGCGCGCACGCTGAAGGTGCGAACCAACGCCGACACACCGGCCGACTCGCGGCGTGCCCGCGCGTTCGGGGCTGAGGGCATCGGCCTGTTCCGCACCGAGCACATGTTCTACGGCGAAGGGAGCGACCAGCCGCTGTTCCTGCTGCGCAAAATGATCATGTGCAAGGCCCTGGACGAGCGTCGCGCAGCCCTGGACGAGCTTGCGGTGTTTGTCAAGCGCGACGTGAAGGCGACCCTCGAGGCGATGGACGGCCTGCCGGTGACCATCCGCCTGCTCGATCCGCCGCTGCACGAGTTCGTGCCGCACGATGAAGAGAAACTGGCGGCTCTGGGTGCGGAGCTGCACGTCGACGTGACAGAGTTGCACAAGCGAGCAGAGGGTCTGCGCGAGAACAACCCGATGCTCGGACACCGCGGCGTGCGTCTCGGTGTGACCTATCCCGAAGTGACCGAGATGCAGGTACGGGCAATTCTGGAAGCTGCGGCGGAGTTGACCGCGGAGGCGAAGAGCGCGCTCCCCGAGATAATGATCCCGGTGACGTGCACGGTCAACGAGCTTGTTCACCAGAAAGCGATTGTCGACCGGGTGTACGGCGAAGTGTGCGCGAAGTACGGAGTGAAGAAGATCACGTTCATGTACGGCACAATGATCGAAATCCCGCGTGCAGCGCTCACCGCACACAAGATGGCCCAGGTTGCCGAGTTCTTCTCGTTCGGCACCAACGACCTCACCCAGATGGGGTTTGGGTTCTCGCGTGACGATATTGGCGGGTTCCTCCCCGACTACCTGAGCGGAAAACTGCTACCGGCTGACCCGTTCCAGACGATCGACCAGGAGGGCATCGGCGAGCTGATCGAACTGGGTATCCAGCGTGGCCGTTCGGTGCGCCCCAAGCTCAAGGTCGGTATCTGCGGCGAGCATGGCGGCGACCCGGACTCGGTGAAGTTTTGTCACCGGGCAGGGATGAGCTACGTGTCGTGTTCACCGTTCCGCGTGCCGATAGCTCGACTGGCTGCCGCGCAGGCCGCCATCGAAGGTACGCCTGGGGCGACGGCGAAGAAGCCTGCGGTGAAGAAAGCTTCGAAGCCGGCGGGCAGGAAGGCCGCGAAGAAGGCCGCAAAGAAGGCTGCGAAGAAACCGGTGAAGAGGGCCGCGAAGAAGGCTGCGAAGAAGCCGGTGAGAAAGGTCGTGAAGAAGGCTGCGCCGAGGAAGGGCAAGAAAGCGGCGCGGAAGAAGTAGCTCCGCGCTATGGGGCGTGCATGGGGGCAGGACCGGGGGATCGGTCCTGCCCTGTTTCATTCCAGCGGGTAGCTTTGCTCGAGAGTGTGTTCGGCCCCGCTCCGTGCAAGCACGCTGGAGTACAGGTGGAATGTCGATACCCCGAAGGTTGAGCTGTGGTAGAGGCTGTGTGCTGCCACAAACGGCGCAACCGCGTGCTGGGGGACCGGCACACGGAACCGTGCCAGCGTTATGTGCGGCGAGAACTTCCTGCTCTCGCTCTTCACCCCGGCATCGCGAACGGCTTGCCTGACTCGCCGTTGAAGAGAGAGCAGCGGGGGGCATTCGGTGACACCGATCCAGAGTACGCGAGCGAATTTGCGGGGCGGGAAGAACCCGACGCCCCTCAGGGCAAGCTCGAACGCCGGTGCACGGATCTCAGCAAGGGCTTCCGCGAGCAGCTCGGCGCTTGTCCTGTCCACGTCACCCGCGAACTCCAGCGTGAGATGCAGCTGGGACAGGTCGACCCACCGCGCACCGTCGACCCCATGGCACAGGTTCGCGAGTTCCTCGCGTACCGACCCGGGCACGTCAACAGCCACGAACAGCCTTGGCACAGCCTGCCTCCGTACGAACGGGGTCAAGGAAACGAAACGGGGCGGAACACATGAGTGTTCCGCCCCTGCTAACCGCAGTCGGCACCCCGACAGCTACTTGGCGCCGCCGGCTACTTCCGCCGCGATCTCTTTGTTCTTCGGATCGAGCGACTTGGCCTTGTTCAACTGCTTGGTGTACTCTGCGCCGTTGTTCTGCGCCTTCGCCAACCGGGCCAGACCAAGGTAGGCCAGTGCGTACTTGCCGTTTGCTTCGACAGCTTTGGTGTAGTACGTCTTGGCGTTGCCGAAGTCCTTCTGCGCGAGGTACACATTGCCACGCGCGGCGAGCGCCGGAGCGTACGGACCCTTGATGTACAGGATTGTCTTGTACGTTTCGATCGCCTCGTTGAACTTGCTCTGCGCCAACTGCACTTCACCCAGCAGCATCAGGCACTTCGCGTTTTCCGGGTCCTTCACCATCACATCCTTCAGAATCTTCGCTGCTTCCTCGTGGCGCTTCTCGTCGACGAGGTCGTTGGCGTAGCTCAGCCGGTACTTGTTCTCCTTGGTGAGGTCGATCAGGCCGAGCATCTCGCTCTCAGCCTTCTTGCCCTGATTGGTTTCCTTGTACAGCTCGTAGAGCTGCTCGCGCAACTTGACGTCGTCCTTCTTGATCGCCTTGGCCTTCTCGAGAAGCTCGGCCGCCTGCGCCGGACGCTTGGTTGCGAGGTAGGCTTCGGCCAGCAGCATAATCACGTCGACATCATTGGCCTGCATGGTCAGCGCCATCTCCAGACTCGAAATGCCCTGCGAGTACTGCTTCTTGCCGACGAGGATAGTGCCGACGCGCTTGTTGGCGAGTGGATGCTGCGGCTGCAGCTTGAGCAGCTTCTGGTACGCCGACAACTCCGAATCCTTCTTGCCCATCTTCCCGTACACTTCACCCATCGTTTCCCACACATCGGGGATCGTATCGACAAGCATC
>CAZJJT010000018.1:0-7542 GCA_964546395.1 uncultured Fibrobacterota bacterium | reverse complement strand
CATGGCGGCGGCCTGCGAGTGCGTGCTCTTCTTGTCGGCATAGAGGAGTCCGAGGCGGACGAAGCTGCGCGGGTCCTGCGGGAACTTGGCGGTATTCGACGTGTATGCCTTGACCGCGGCCCCCTGGTTGCTCTTCTCCATGAGGAACGCGGCTTTGTACGACGCGTCCGCGTCCTTAACGCCCGGTACCGCGGTGTAGGCCGCATACGCGCTTGCCGCCTTCGCCTGGTCGCCGGTCTTCTCGTAGCACTCGGCGAGCGGCTTCAGCGTCTGCTTCTGCACCGCTGCGGTCGGTTTCTTGGTCTGCACCTTCGCAAGGTAGTCGGCGGCGTTCTTGTGATCGCCAGTCGAGAAGTAGGACATGCCGAGCGCCGCCAGGTACTTCACATTCTGCAGCGCACCGTCTTTCACCATTGTCAGGTACTTGATCGCCTCTTTGTAGTCCTTCTTGCCGTACTCGGCCAGGCCGACCGCCAGTGCGACTTTTTGGTCATTGGGTGCCTTCGTCAGGTACTCCTTGTAGGCCTTGATCGCACTGTCCTCCCGCTTCAGCGCCATGTACAGATCGCCCAGACGCTTCTGCTCCTCGACCGCCTTCGGGTTCAGCATCACTACCTGCTCGTAGGTCGTGATCGCACCCTTCGCGTCGCCGCCCGCGGCCTGGCACTCACCCAGCGACGTCAGCACGTCGACGTTGCTCGTCTCGGTCTTGAGCGCCTCCTGGTACATCTTGATCGCGTTCGGCCACTTCTTCTGCTTCTTGTAGATATTGCCAAGCGCGATGTACGCCTTCGCATCGGCCTCGCCGGCCTTGATCGCCAGCGGTATCACCTTCAGTGCTTCCTTCTCGTTCTTCTTGTCAATCACGATGGTGACGTAGTTCTTGTAGATGCCCTTCACCGCCGGGTCGATACGCAGCGTCTTGCGGTAGGCCTCGAGCGCCCCGTCAACATCCTTCTGCCCGTAGAGCATTTCCGCCAGCGCCTTCTGGAACACGGCGCTGCTCGAATCGAGCATCAGGTAGTTCTTCAGGTACAGGATCGCGTCACGCGAGTTGTTCTTCTGCCTGGAGATCTCATAGAGATTCTTGAACACGTCAGCGTTGTTGGGCGTGAGTATCGCCAACTCCTTGTAGAGCGCGAGGGCCTTGTCGACATCCTTCTTCTCCATGAGGTAGGCGGCACGGCGCACGCGCGATTCAACGTCCTTCTTGTCGAGTTCGACGATCTTCTCGTCCGCCTTCGCCAGGTCATCCGCTGCCTTGGTCGCCGCGTAGCAGGTGGCCAACTGGCGCCAGTACGTGACCTCGTTGCCCTTCTTCTTCACGATGCTGGTCAACTGCTCGATTGCCGAAGAGAAATTCTTCTCCTTCATGTACAGCTCGGCAAGGATCTTGCGGGACTCGAACGTGTTGGGATCGAGAGTGACCGCCGACTCCGCAGCATCACGGGCCATGTCCCACTTCTCGAGGTTGGCCGCGCAGAGCGCAATGCCCTCGGCCGCCCTGGCCGTACGCTGCAGGATATAGCTCTTCTGGAAATGCTTCAGCGCGTCCTGGTACTTCTTGGATTTGAACGAGTAGATACCAAACGCGAGGTACACGCGCGGCTCACTCGGGTTCGCCTTCTGCGCGGCCTGCAGATAGGAGTTGATCTTCTCCATCGGCGCATCGGTCCGCTCGAGAGCGTTGGCCAGGTTCAACCAGTCGTCGACCGTTCGCTTGGCCGCAGGAAGGCTTTTCTCAGCGTAGGTGATCGCGTCCGCGTACTTGCCGGCCTCGATAAGCGTGTCCAACTTGCCATCGGCGAACACCGCGGCGCTACCCGCCAGCACAACTGCTACAACAAGACGGTAGATAACTGACCTGTGGCGCATGGCAACTCCTTTGGGTCGTTAGGTGAGCACATTCGGGAATGCAAACCAAACAGATTCGGTCGGACAAACGTTGACGTTGCCCATATAATACATTATCGCGCCCTGTTGTACAATACTTAAGGCGTGGCCGCGGAAGCGCTGCGGCCACGCCGGTTTCTCACGCGTTGTGGTTGTACAACTCCCACCCCAGATACGTTTCCACTGCCTCGTTGAGCACCCTCCCCACGTGTCCTCGACACATGGCAACATGGTGCTCGAACCCCTGTTTGCACATCAGTTTGAGCAACTCCTGCAGATCGTCGACGCGGCACACCGCTATCCCGCCGTCCATCCCGTACGCGTCGTCGGTGAACTCTCCTTCGCCGAGGTACGCCTTCACCACCCCGTTCGCGTCGTCGGTGGATATGCGGAAAAAACACATCGGCCCGCCCTTCACCTTCGCCTTGATCGCACCAAAACAGTTCTCGCGGCCAAGGGAGTTGCCGAGTATATCGAGTTCGCTGATCTCGACCTCGCGTCCCACGAAACCCTTCGGGTAGTTCGAGCAGTGCGTGCATACACACTTGTTGCGGTCGGTGCCGAAATTGTTGTTCCAGTCGAGGAGCGCAGACGGCGTGCGGGAGGCGAGGCTCAGTGCGTACATCGACACCGCCCCCGCAATGTCCACTTCGCACGCGCACGGCACCAGCTGGTTGCCGAGCATGCTCATGCTCAAACAAGCCGCGCACCCGTAGTGCTGCTGCACCGAGGTCCAGCACTGCACGCAAGCCGCATGAATATCGTTGGCGGCAATCCAACGGTCGATGGCCACACCGAGTGCCGCCTGACGGGTCACGAGATGTTCGCCGATACGCTTCGGGATCCGCCCGTACTCGCGAATCTCGCCCACCTTCTTCCTTACTGCGGCCGCTGTGCCGTCCAGTGCGCGCGCCGCAGCCAGTATCTCGGAGAGATCCACCGGCACCACCGTGATCCCCGAGGCCTGCAGCAGTTTCTCGCTGCAGCGCACCGTCTGGAATGCGGCCGGTCGCGCCCCGATCGCGCCGATACGCGCGCGCCGCAGCCCGCGCACCACTCGGCAGACGGCCAGGAAAAAATCGAGGTCCGCCGCGAACGCTCTGCCGTCAACCGCGCACGTGTGGTGCGTGGTGTCGGTAAACGGGATGCCGTACTGGTACAGATTGCTGCATACGGAGAGCTTGCCGCAGAACGCGTCGCGCCGCTCCGCCACGCTCACCTTGTCGTTCTCGTCGTCTTCGGCGTGCACCAGCACCGGCACACCGAGGCCGGCGCCGCTGATCGTGTTGACGATGCCGAGCTCATCACCGAAGTTCGGCAGCGATACCACCACGCCGTCGATCTCTTCGCGATGCTCGTTGAACAGCGCCGCGCATTTCCGGGCGTCATCGACTGTCTCAATGGCGCCCGTGGGGGTGGCCGACTGCGGCAGCACTACCGCTTTCACCCCCTTGGCCTTGAGCACCGCCAGCAGTGAGGCCCTGCCCTGCCGGGCGAGCTTCTCGTTGAAGAACCCGCGGGTTCCCACCATAACACCGAGTGTGGGGCCCTTGTGCTTCACAGCCATATGCCACGCTCCCTCCGCGCCTTCCGGCGCGCCGTCCCCAATAGTGTACTGACTGACGTCACGGTGCGTGCATCGCCGGAAGCGCGCTGGCCGGACGCCGACTGGTGTCTCCGCGCTACTCCATGTGCTCCTCCGGGAGTGCATACTCGGCAATCCCCTGTGCGAACAAGTCCCCGCCGTGCGTGTCGTTGGCCACGATAAGCGGCAGGTCGCGCAGGATCAGGCGCCGAAACGCTTCGGGGCCCAGCTTGGGCCAGGCCACGACCTCGGAATCAGCGATGCACTGCGAGGCCAGTGCGCCGGCGCCGCCAATCGCGGCGAAGTACACTGCCCCGTGCTTCACGATAGCCTCTCGCACGTGCGGGCCGCGCGGCCCCTTGCCGATCATGCCTTTGAGGCCCTTGTCCAGCAGCAGCGGCGTGTAGGGATCCATGCGACTGCTCGTGGTTGGTCCTGCGGCGCCGCTGGCCTTGCCGGGCGGCGCAGGGGTGGGGCCCACGTAGTACACCACCTGCCCATCGAGGTCGACCGGAAGGGGGCGGTTGTCGTGGATGAGCTGCACCAGCATCAGGTGCACCGTGTCGCGTGCAGCGTAAACCGATCCCGACAGCAGCACACGCTGGCCGATATGCAGCTCGCGAAGCACCTCGTCGGTCAGTGGTGTCGAAACCTTCAGCACATCCCTCGCCCGGGCCGCGCTCACAGTTCCACCTCCCTGTGGCGAAGCGAGTGGCACTGGAGGTTGATCGCGACCGCCATACCCGCAATGTGGTGCGGAGCGACGCAGACATGCACGCCGAGGGAGGTTATGCGGCCGCCGAGGCCCTGCGGGCCGATACCCAGACGGTTGATACGTTTCAGCAAGTCCGCTTCGAGAGCCGCCAGCGACGGTTCTGGGTTGGGCTGGCCAAGGGGCCGCAGCAACGCCCTCTTCGCCAGCAGCGCCGCCAGTTCCTGTGTACCGGCAACGCCTACTCCTACCACTGTCGGCGGACACGGGTTCCCGCCTGCTTCACGCACCCGCTCCACCACCAGACGTCTGATTCCCTCAATACCCTCGGCCGGGGTCAGCGATGTCACCCGGCTCATGTTCTCGCTGCCGCCGCCCTTCACCATGAGCGTGATACGGATGCGCTCGCCGGGCACGATGTCGAAGTGTACTACCGCCGGCGTGTTGTCACCGGTGTTCTCGCCGGTAAGGAAGTCTTTCACGCTTGCCCGAAGGTAGCCGTCACGGTAGCCCTGGCGAACACCCTCGTTGACCGCGTCGCGGACCGAGCCGCCGCTGACATGCACGTCCTGCCCGATATCGACAAACACCACCGCCAGGCCGGTGTCCTGGCAGAGCGGCACGCTCTGCTCCCGTGCCACTTCCGCGTTGTGCAGGAGGTGCAGCAGGATGTCGCGCCCCACCGGCGACTCTTCGCGCTCCACCGAGTCCTTCAGTACCCGCACGACATCGTCGCCGAGACGCGTGTTGGCCTCGATCGCGAGTTCACGCACCGCCTGCGTGATCTGCTCCGCCCGTACCTCGCGCATCACCCCTCCCGCCCTTCGTGGGCAACGACGCTCCGAAGATACTCGCGGAGACCGCCGGCGATATCGGGGCGCTTGAGCCCGAACGCGACGTTGGTCTTGATGAAATCGAGCTTGTTGCCGATGTCGTACCGGACCCCGTCAAACCGGAGTGCGTACATTGCCCGCTGCTGCAGCATCAACCGCATTGCATCGGTCAACTGTATCTCGCCGTTCTTGCCGCGCGGCGTGCGTGCAATCCAGTCGAATATCTCGGCGGTGAACACGTAACGGCCGGCAATCGCCAGCGTCGACGGGGCTTCGTCGACAGACGGCTTCTCGACAAACTCACTGACGCGATACAGGTCGGGCTGCATCTCGGTGCCCCCGACAATCCCGTAGCGATCCACCCTGGTGCGTTCCACCTGCTCCAGCGCCACGACAGGCGCGCTGTAGCGCTCGTACACCTCCATCAACTGCTGTGTCACCGGCCGTGGCGAATCGACAATCGTGTCGCCCAGGAGGACCGCAAACGGTTCGCTCCCCACGTGGTGACGAGCGCACTGGACGGCATCACCCAGCCCGTTGAGCGTCTTCTGCCAGATGAAGTGAATCTCGGCCAGCGAAGAAATGTGCCGCACGCACTCCAGCTCTTCGAGTTTGCCCTTCTGCTCCAATTCCAGTTCCAGCTCAAGGTGGCGGTCGAAGTGCTCCTCTATGGAACGCTTGCCGCGGCCGATGACCATGAGGATATCGGTGATTCCCGAACTGACCGCTTCTTCCACGACATACTGGATTGTCGGCGTGTCGACGATGGGGAGCATCTCCTTGGGCTGCGACTTGCTGGCCGGGAGGAAGCGCGTTCCGAACCCCGCGGCGGGAATCACTGCCTTGCGGATTGGCATTACACTATCTCCGGTTTGATTACCACTACCCCCAGGGGCGCCATCGCCTCGACAAGTCGCTGCAAACCGTCCTCCCCGTCGTACGTTCCCACAATTGCACCACCCGAGCCCGAGAACTTGGCGCTGGCCCCGGTCGCGCGTGCTGCCTGCACCATGGCGATATTCTCGGCCGAAAGGCGGGACAGCTTCCGGCGCATGTCAAAATTGCTGTCGAGCAGCGGTCCGATCTCCCGACCCTTCCCCGCCTGCAGCAGGTCCCGTACTTTGAGCGTGAGGTCCGCCCAGAACCCTATCGCGTCGAGGACCTCCTGCTCACCGTGCTCGTAGCGCTCGCGGAGGTTGCCGTGGAATACCTCCGAACCTTCGGCGAGATCCTCAAGATACGCCAGGTACAACGGCGGCAACACGGAGGGATCGAGGCTGACATAGTTGCCATGTCCCTGCCGATCCATCAGTGAGCGGTCGAAATCCATGTACACCAGGCCCTGGTACACCTGCGCGACCCGGTCCTGGAGGCCCGCGGCGATCTGGAGTTCCTCGTGCTCCACCGCGAGGACCAGGTTGGCCAGGGCCGGCTTCGGTATGCTCACCTGGTAGAACGCCATCAGCGCGCGCATGCAGGCCGTGATAATCGCGCTCGAGCCGGCGAGTCCCACGCGGTGCGGGATGGTAGAGTGGTACCGGATGGTGAAATTGCGATCATCGAGCTGGATGTGGCTCTGTGCGCAGTAGTCGTGAAACCGTTTGATCGCGGCTTTCAGCAGGCGCACGCCGCCATAGTAGCCGTACAGCGCCACGTCTCTCACCAACCCGTCTATCCCCTGGAACCGCGAGTGATCGCGTTCGCTCGGGGTTATCTCCAGCTCCGGAGTCTGGTACAGCACTACTTCCGCGTGGAAGTTGCTGAACGTGAACGAAATGGTGCGTCCGAAGTACCCGTCCGAGGGGTTCCCCACGAGTCCGGCGCGCGGGTACGCAACCGTGCGGATGATCATGCGGCCGATATCCCTTCTGCAGTCCGGCAAATATACTCAGTGAAAGCGCATGCGCAGCCCGGACCGGACGCGTGGACTATTTTCGCTTTCCGGCATGTCCCAATCCTCGCAGCTCCACTACTGGCGTTTCTACTGGCCGTTGGCACTCACCGGCCTGTCGATGCTGATCGCGCACCAGTTCCAGAACGCCGCACTCGCACGTTACCCCAACGCCGCCGAGCAGCTGGCCACGTTTGCGCTGGCCGCGAGCACCTTCCAGATGTTCAACGCGGCGCTGATATTCGTGCCGCAGATGGTCAACGTGCTCATCCGCACGCGGGCCGACCTGCGGGTGTGTCTGCGGTTCACCGTATTCGGCTGTCTCGGGCTTACCGCGCCGCTGCTGGTCCTCGATGTGCCGCTGATTGGCGAACCCCTGATTGCGCGCATCTTCGATATCGAGGGCACGACGCTGGCCAACGTGTCGCTGTACCTGCGGATGCTCACGGGGCTGGTGCTGGTAAACGGCCTGCGCCACTTCTTCACCGGGCTGCTGATCCAGGCGAAGCGCACGGCGACAGTCACGGTGCTCAACGTGGTGTTCCTCGTGCTCGTCGTCGTGTCGCTCATCGCGGGTTTCTACCTGGGCCTCCCGGCTGTCATCGTGCTGGCTTCCGCGCAGATACTC